>JACRHA010000115.1 GCA_016234185.1 Nitrospirota bacterium | reverse complement strand
ACGATGCCATCCTGCTGTCTCTTGTAAATCGCCTTTCTTGGACATGCGGCAAGACAGGCAGGGTGTGTGCAGTGGTTGCAGAACCTTGCCAGGGGGAACCACCATGCATTGGGGAATTGTCCAGAGCCCTGGTCCTCCTCCCAGTTGGGACCCCATGAGGGCCTCACCGGTTTCCCCTCCCACTGGGGTTTGACAATCTTCGCGCCGGCGCTCTTCTGGGTCGCGCCCGGCTCAAAGAGGACCTCCCAGTTATACTCCCAGGGGAGTCCATAGTGATCCTTTAATGTGGGCTGTTTCCCATCCCTCTTTACAGGGCCGCGGCTTAAGACCTTGCCATCTGTCCTTGCCGGATCGAGGACCACATCCGCAAAACCACCGCCTAATACCTCTCCCGCGCCATTTGCCGTGTTGTTATAGACAGAACCCCATCCCTTGGGATAACCGAATCCGGGCATGGATTCCACATTGTTCCAGTACATATATTCCCTGCCGCTATGCTTTGTCCAGAGCATCTTATCCGCCATGGTGCAGGTATGACACTCAAGACATTTATTGATATCAAAGACCATCCTCAACTGACGGCCATTGAATACTGAACCTGGTATATGTGACATATTACACTCCTTCCCGCCCTGAGGGCCTTAAGCCCTCAGGGCTTATATTTAGGCCTTTAGAGCTGCTCGATCCCTGTGCCGCCGCCCAGGTGCTTATGCTCCACATTCTCTATATCAACCCCTGTCTCATAGAAAATCCGGTTGTTGGTATTGTTTCCTGTAAATATCATATGTCCTTTACCCTGCGAATGACCTGCCATATTGAGCGGGTTCAGGAACTCACAGTTGAGGTTGTTATAATGGGTCCAGTTCACGCACATATAGTGCTCCCAGCCATGCTCATTATAGACAATATATGGGGGAAGCCCTGGTTTCGGTTTTGCCCTGCCATACCACTCGCCCAGGTGGTTATAGACCCTTATCATATCGGCGTCATTTATACCATACCTCTTCATCACATCCGGGTTAAGATAGATATAGACATCACCCCTCTGCATCCTCAACAACCACTCAGAGGTCCTCATGGATGAATGGATGCCCCACTTGGTGTGCGGATAGTCCATGACAAAGGGGTACGGTTTCCCATCGGGTTTGTTCGGTATCTGCGGGCCGCCTCTCCACTTATCCGTATACTGGGGCTTAGGCGTCATCTGGTTCAACTGGAGCCAGTACTCATGGTCGATGTAGAACTGGAACCTGCCGGTACTGGTCTTGAGCGGCTTCTTATAGACACCCTGCCATGTCCAGGGCCTGTATGGCGCATCGGCCTCATAGTCTGCGAAATTTCCGGCCTTTTTGCCGACAAAGGTGATTCCTGTCTTCCGCATCTGCTCATACCTCTCCGGCCCCAAGGTGTCTGGAGAGTTATCAAAGGCAAACTTTAATGCCTCTTCAGGCGTGGTGATCTTCCCATTCATGGTAAAGTCGTCGTAGATCGTCGCCATGTCTATGGTCCTCTTTATCTGTTTGCTTCCAGTCCAGTATTCAAGGTAGAGCGGTTTTACGCCCCTCTCCTTTGCCCTCTCCTGGATCGCCTTGCAGAGACCCATACAGTAATCAAAATCGGACCTCCTCTCAAAGGCCGGTTTCACAGGCTGTCCTACGTGGTGGTCAAAGGCGGTGATGGTGGTGGATGCGATATCCCATTGCTCATAGTTGTTTGCTGCCGGGAAGATATAGTCTGCATCCTGGATAGTGGAGTTCATCCTGATATCGTTGGCGATATAGAGATCTATCTCCTTTATCCAGTTATCCCTGAAGTGGTCCTGAGAGGTCTTGGACCTATAGTAGTTGGCGGCATAGTTGAAGTAGAGCCTTGGCGGACGGATCTCCGGGTGATATTTCTTTGCAAAGGCATCCTTCATATAGCGCTCCATATCCTCTACATCGAATCCGATCTGCTCCTTTAATGGTGTGTTTGCAAAATATCTCTTGCTCCGCTCCAGCTTCCTTCCATATATGGTCTCATAGAGGATACCCACAGCTGTGGTTCCCCTTCCACCCTTTATCGGCTCCTTGATCCCGAACTCAGGGGCGGCAGGCTGGTCAGCCTCCTTAATCTTACCCCATCCTGCATGTTTTCTACCCTCATAGGTCTGATCATAGCCGCCTGTGGTGCCGAGCTGCCCCATAAGACACAAGGAAAGGATCTTAAGCCTCTCAGACTGGGTCCCATCATAATGCCTCTGATTATTATAGCCATTGGTAATCCTCATCGCCTTCGACTCATATATCCAGTCTATCATCTTCCTTATCGCTGTTGGATGGAGGCCTGTGGCTGTCGTTACTACCTCAGAATCGTAGTCGTATCTCTTCAGACCCTCCTTTACCATCTCAAACACCGTGGTAACCTCTATCTCCCTGGAGCCGCCTATCCCCTTATCCTGCGGGATGGTTATGGTCCACTTACCCTCCAGGGCAGGGTCTATGCCTAATTTGGCTATATCCAGGGTCTGCATATCCGTCGGGGAATCCCAGCAGCCGGGCGCCTTCACAAGTTTATCGGTCTTGAGGTCCCAGATATAATACTGCATGTCCTTAACATCCTTACCCTTTAAATTGGGATCAGGCTCCATATCCTCCTGGGTGAGGAACTTCTTTGTATCGAGCCTGACGAGCATCGGCATATCGGTGAGCTCCTTCAGGTAGTCTACATCATACTTCTTCTCCTTTATGATAGTGTTGCAGATGGCGGCCCCAAGATATGAGTCGGAACCCATCCTTATCGGGAGATAGAGGTCTGCCTTGATGGATGTGAGGGATTGATCGCAATCCACCACAATTACCCTTCCGCCATTATATTTTGACTCCAGGGCAAAATGGGCATGCGGCATCCTCTGTGATACGAAGTTCTGGGTCCAGGCTATAATAAGATCCTGTGTAAACCAGTCATCGAGCATGGAAGTGGATCTCCCGATGATTGCCGTATGAGACCCCGGATATCCATCGCCTACCATAGGAGATGGGGCTATCCATTGACCCCCAAGGAGTCCATTCATCCTTAGGCCGGCGTTGGTAGTCAGGTCCATGAAGCTCCTCCAGCACATAAATACAGCGCCAGGGGATTTTAATTCGATATCTATGATCTTATCAGCGCACTCTTTAAATGCCTCGTCCCAGGAGATCCTCTTCCAGTTCCTTGAACCCCTTGCGCCCATCTGCTTTAACGGATATTTAAGGAAGTCGCCCTGCTTCTGCCAGTCGGAGTAGATGTTCCCCTTTTGGCATCCAGCCGGCGATATGGCAGGGATTGCGTCCATAAAGCCATAGCGCACAAACTCGCCCCTATCCTTTCCCATGACCTTATAGGTATACTTGCCGGGTGTACGCTTGGCATATACCGGATAGTGGGCCGCCTGCTCCTCGAAGAGGACAACGCCCTTTCTGGAGAAGACCTTCCAGTTGCAGCGGGCAACGCAGCCCACCGAGTGAACACCCCAGGACACCCTGTCCCATTTCCACTCCTTTCTGTAAAGATCCTCCCAGGAGGTATACTTGTAATCCTGCAGGGGGTCATCTACCACCTCCAGCTTTGCAAAGACAAGCTTAGGGTCGATCAGAAGGGCGGCAATACCGATTCCTGCGCCTTTCAAAACATCTCTTCTTTTAATCTCCATACTAAAACCTCCTTTGCTCATAACGTTAAACCTTACGTAGTAAATTAAGATACCTTATTGCGCCCTATCTTTCTTTTCCTCACCTCCTTCACTTTTTCATTTGAGGCTCTTCCAAAACTCTTTTTCTTGTCATTCCCGCAGAGTTTTTGAGCGGGAATCCAATGACTTTAAAACCTGGATCCCCGATAAAAGCACTCGGGGATGACATCTTTGCAAGGGCCTCATTTTTTGATATTAATTCTTAGCCTCCCTTCCACTCATTTTTAATATTTCTCTACCGCATCTAAGGCTATAGGCAAAGCGATGGTGATATTAAAGGCTGCAATTAGCATGCCCCTGCGCTTCAAGGTGGTCCAGGAATTATATGAAACTATATAATTTGTTGTTTTTTAAAGAGAAATAGGAGATCAAAAGGTCTATCCGTCATCATGGAGGAGGGTCAGAAAGGGGGCAAGATGTCTAATAGTATAAAACATTAGACATCTTGCCAATTAGGATCTCTAAAAAAGCTCGTAGTTATCCATATAACACCAGAGATCAGCCGCAGCGTTTTTTTTGCGGTCGGCTGAATTGATTTGTTATGATATCTCTTCCATTTTTAATTCGATTGTTTCCGGAGCAAAATCTTGTTCATGAGGCCAAACTATAGTGCCATATTCTATGCTGGCTCTTTTGAAATAACTGTAGTCTTTTAATTCAGTGAAAATTCCTTTGTCAAGATACGGCTCGACATTGAAAATTCCAGTCTTGCCGGTTGATAAAGTTACTTTTATTTTGTAATCCGATAAAATTTCAAAATCAACTACATCTGGTATCATTTTGCCTCCTATTTTAGCGGCTCGATCTTAAATGGGGCCTCCCCATCTACAGCGAGAACCCAATCCGCCATTAATTCATCTCGATGAATTTCAATCCAAGCTTGTACTAATCTTAACTGGCGTTTAGGAAATTCTCCTTCAAGGATTTCCGCCGTTTCAATATTGATTGACGCCTTGAATTCATTGTATTTTGCATGAATGTGAGGCTTATGGTGTTTTTCATCATCAAAAAAGAACAGCTGAATTATTATTCCAAAAAACATCGATATTGTCGGCATCAATTTGCTCCTTTTAATTTTTTTGCCTAACTTAGGCTGAACCCCTTAAGCCTTCAGGTCAATATTATACTCCCTTATCTTATTATAGAGGGTTGCCCTGCTGATACCAAGGAGCCGTGCTGCCTCTTTATGATTCATTTTGGTTCTTATAAGGGCCTCTAAGATCCTTTCCTTCCCGATCTCTCTGCTAATCTCTCTGATAGACTCCTTAAGGGTCGCCTCCTCATTTATAAATCTCTGCTTCTTTCGGGAGACCAGATCGATCTTCAGCTCTTGACCGGAACTTAAAACCATCGCCCTCTCTATGGTATTCTCCAACTCCCTCACATTTCCATTCCATGGGTAATCCCTTAAAAGTTTTAAGGTCTCCTGTGAGACGAATCTCTCTACCTCACCCTCCTTTTGATACTTTTTTATGAAATGATCTACCAAAAGTGGGATATCCTCCCTCCTTTCCCTAAGGGGCGGTATAAATAAGGGCACCACACTGAGGCGATAATAGAGGTCTTCTCTAAATGTCCTCTGCCTGATAGAGGTATGAAGATTCCTGTTTGAGGCCGATATGATCCTCACATCCACCTTCATCCTCTTATTGCTTCCAACCGGTTTAATCTCCTTCTCTTGTAAAGCCCTCATGAGCTTGCTCTGAAATAGAAGGCTGGTGCCGGCGATTTCATCTAAAAAGATCGTTCCGCCATTCCCCTCCTCAAAGAGACCCTTTTTTGTAATAATGGCATCTGTAAAGGCGCCCTTGACATGACCGAATAGTTCAGACTCAAGCAGGGTTTCTGGGAGGCTTCCACAATCTATCGGTGTAAATGGGGCATCTCTTCGATGGCTGATATTGTGGATTGCCCTTGCCACAAGCTCCTTCCCGACGCCGGATTCTCCATATATCAGAACGGTTGCATCAGATTCGGCCACCTTCCTTATCAACGAGAAGAGCCCTCTCATATTTTCGTGTCTGCCTATTATCTTTATATCTCCAAAGAGACCCCCATTATCCTCATCTAAGGGTGTAGGGTGTAGGGTGTAGGGGTCGGGGACATGTTTAATGAGGGTCTGATATTCTAATGCCTTTCTTACTATGCCGATTACCTCATTATTATCAAAGGGTTTCGTAATATAGTCATAAGCGCCGCTTCTCATTGCCTCTACCGCTGATTCTATCGCACCATAACCGGTAATAATAATGAAGGGGGTAGAGGGAGATATCTCTTTACTCCTCCTTAAAAGGGCAAGACCATCCATCTTAGACATCCTGAGATCACTTAGCACAAGATCGACTCCTCCACTTCGACCGGGCTCAGTGCAGGCCTCCAGGGATCTCAATGCCTCCTCTCCATTGAAGGCGGTCACCACCCTATAGCCCTCCTCCTCCAGGATCGTAGAGAGGAGGAGGAGCATATTTTTCTCGTCATCTACAACCAGTATCCTATTTCCCATCTTTCCCATGGATGCCTCCCCAAACTCTCTATTTTATTGCACCCTCATGCGAAGGAAGCCATATCAGGCACCTTGCTCCTCCCTCTAAGCGATTCTCTATCTCTATCCTCCCATTGTGGGCCTCTACTATCCTCTTGCTGATAGAAAGTCCTATCCCGCTCCCGCCCTCCTTTGTCGTTAAATAGGGTGTAAACACCTTATCCAGATAATCCTCCGGTATGCCCTTTCCTGTGTCGGATACGGCTATCTTTATATATGAGCCATCCAGGGAGGCCTGTGTGATCAAGTCTCCACCTTGAGGCATGGCATCAACAGCATTCATGTAGATATTTAAAAACACCCCCTTCATCCGGGGGATATCCAGATATAATCGGGGCAGGTTGTCCTGTATCTCCTTCTTCACAGATATCAACTCCTTCTGATGCAATAATAATAAGACAAATTCAAGGGATTCATTGATGAGGTCTTCCGGGTTCACAAGAGAATATTGAAATGATGAAGGCTGGGAAAAGGCCAGGAGATCCTTCATAACATTCTTGCACCTCTTCGCCTCTTCTGATATTATCCTGACGAACTTATAACTGGGATTCCCCTCATCCATCTTGGCGAGGATCTGCTGGGCAAAACCCGAGATTATCCCGATAGGGTTATTTATCTCATGTGTCAGATCTGTTGTCAATTCACCGATGGTCACAAACCTTGCTGCATTGATCAGTTCCTGTTCGATCTCCTTCCTCTTTGAAATGTCCCTGAAATGGATCTGGATAGATTCTACCTCATCCCTTATTGTTACGCCACGCATATCAAGCTCCATACTTATCAATCCCTTATCCCTTGTCAATACCTCGATCTCGATAGTAGGGGCCTTCTCCCCCTTTTTTAAAGTGCGTTGAAAGACCTCATCAAAGAGATCGCAATACTTATCGGGGATCATAATAGAGATATCTGATCCTGCTATCTCCTCTCTGGGATAGCCGATGACCTCCTCCACCCTTCTATTTACCGCTATTATCTTCTTTTCCAGCGTGACACGGATCATGGAGTCCTCGACATGTTCCCATAAGGAGCGGTGTCTCTCCTCTGATTCCTTCAACTCCTTCCTGCTCTTCTTCAATCTCTGTATCATCATATTAAAGGAATCAGCTAACAGACCGACCTCATCCCTCCTCCTGACAGGCGCCATTATATCCTTAATATCCTTATCAAACTGCTCATCGCCTAAGGCCGCAACAGACCTGGTCAGTTGATTAAGGGGTCTTATCATTTGTCTTGCGATGAGGAACCCGACTATCGCCCCGGAGGCGCCCAAAATAAAGGAGGCTATAAACAGATCTCTCCTTAATCTCCTTCTCTGTTCCTCCATATACCTCTTTGTAATGCCGATCCTGGTGATCCCTAACCTCTCATCACCCCTGAGTATTAAAGAGCTGATCTCATAAAGAGACTCCTCCTTTAATCTGATTTCCCGTATCAGGATACCTTTGCTCAGGAGGGAATCGGGATTGGGACTGCCACCGACACTGACACTGTCTTTAATGGGCTCCCCCAGTTTGACGGAAAGAGGATCTGAGTGGACAAGAATTTTCCCTGAATTATCCAGAACCATGGCGTATAACGCGATATTTTCAGTCGCCGCACTAATCTTTGTTATATCCCTTATAAGCTTATAGAGTTCCCATATATCATCATGGAGGATATGATCCACAGCCGGCAATGATACCCTCTCTGCCAGCCCGATTCCTCTCTTCTTTAATTCCTCATCCAGGACCTTTCTGTCCTGCTCTATAACAAATAGGCCTAAAAGAAGCGGAAGAATGAAGAGTAGCAGGCCGACACCGGCAGAGATCCTCTTTGCAAGGCCCCAATCTTGAAAGGGTTTTAAAATTAGCCTGATCATGACCTATCTCTTCTTTTTTCTCCCTGGGTCTGTTCTTCTTTCTACAAACTTAAACATCTCCCTTGTAGCATTATAAATGCTATCCTTGACATCGACAAATCTCTTTATACCCATCTTATTTAGGATCTCCCTCCCTCTTTGATCCCTCTCCATATCCAGAAATACCCTCCTTAACCTCTCCTTTAACCCAGGTTCTATATCATTTCTCACCACGACAGGTGTCGTCCCGATCAATTCATGCCTTTCAATTATCTTCAACCTGGATACAGACTCCGGATCTTTAGAGCTTAGAAAATCCCAGATGTAACTGTCCACACTGGCCCCATCTACCAGACCGACTGATACCGCCTCAATCGATGAGCTATGACTGTAAGTATATATATACTTTTTGAAAAAGGTCTCAGGTGTTTCATTGATTCGGGCAAGGAGATAGGCAGGGAGCAGCTTCCCTGATGTCGAAAGTGGATCTGTAAAGGCAAATCGTTTCCCCTTAAGGTCTAAAAGAGATCTGATTGGACTATCCTTCCGGACGACCAGATAGGAGAAGTAGTTTGTAGATTCATCAAATACCACCGGCGCCACCAGGAGCTCCATAGCGGATTTATCACGACCTAATATATAGGTGACACCGCCCACAAATGCAACATCTACCTCCCCTTTTTGTAGTAAGTCATTGATCTCCTGGTATGATCTCCTCTGCACTAACTCCGCAGATCTCTCTATCCTATCGCCTATGTAATTGATCATCTCCCTGTTCGGCTCAAGATGGCCCTCCGGCAAGACAGGGGTAATGGCGATCCTTAAAGGCCCTTCGGCCTCCATAGATTCAAAAGGGATGATCAGCAATATCAGAAGGATCAGGAGGATCGATGCGGTCTTAAATCTTTTTGTCCCTCGCAATACCACTTCACTATACTTTAAAAATGTACCATAAGTTTAAGTGTAATAATACAACGTTACGAGATTAGAGTCAAACAGAGGCATGATCTGGCACAGTAGTTTGCAAAAGGATTTATTACGGGGAGCGTAAATAGTTTGTTTTTTATCTGTTATAAAATCCCCGATTTGTCATTCCCGCAGGTATTTAGCGGGAATCCATTACAAACAGTCTGGATGCCCGATAGAAACATTCGGGCATGACAGAAATTGGGATGTTTCTTGAAAACAACACAAATGCAACCTATATTATGCTCTCATTAGTAAGTAGCCTTAAAACTCATACCTTACGTAAGTATATATATTATCATCCTTATCAAATTGTCCAAAAAATGTAGCAGCATTCTTCCCATCAAAGATATTAAAACCTCCGGTTACAGACATCGCATCATTTATGTTATATCTGATCTCGGGTATCAGATAATAGTCATCATCAGTTGGGCTATAGAAGGCAAAGAGAGAAAGCTTTAATGTCTGATATAGATAGAGATGTGTTAGCCTTAAGGTTATTAGTTCTCTTATGCGGTCTTGACCAGGAAATCCAGCGGGAAGGGATTGGACAAACTCGCCATGGTGGTGCATATACTCAAGATAATATTGAAGGCCCACAGTAAAATCCTCCCAGATCTGTCTCTGATATCCTAAGAGGAATTTTGTCTGGGGGTTTGGGATTGTCGGATCTGTCCCATCTCTATCATCGAGTGAGTCGTAATATCCTGCCTCTAGGCTAATGATACCATCAAGCCCGCTCCCCTGGATGCTTGCCCCATATACACCAAGTCGTGGAAAGAAGGAGGTAATAATTGTTGGGTTAGTGACAGAGTCTGCCTTCATAGAAGGGGCATGATAAAAACCTTTATAGGCATAGAGGGCCAGATCAAGTCCAAGAAGATTTTTATAAGCCCTAAATGCTACCTCGGTATCCTCTATATCCGGTTTCGGTTCTATCGTCTCCCTGTTTGCTGTTGATGCAAATGGATCAAATAGAGCAAATCTCTCCTTCGTGGGGAGCGTGTCAGGCTCAAAGAATGGGATGGCAACAAGCTCAAAAGAAAGTAAATCAAAACTAACATTAACCCTTGCCCCGTCTGACGCTTTTTTGAGATACTCTATGGGTCTTCCTGCAAATAACGCCTCAAAATTCTTTGGAAAGGTGTCATTTATAAATATTAGATCGCCAATACCCCAGGTTATGATCTGCCTGCCGATCCTTAAGTCTATCTGTGGAGTCCTCATATCGAGGAACCCCTCCCTGAGATCTGTTGAACTGGTCTCTTCTATAGAGTCATGAAATATATCGGCCCTGATAAAAAATGATGTCTCCTTTAGTGATTCGTTAAACCTTAACTGTATCCTCTCATCCCCAATTAGTAAATCCCCTCCGGATATCTTTGCCGAATAGTCAGCTTGAGCAAATCCATGGATCATAGGTTGGGCCCAGGCAGAGGGAAGGGATAGCAAAAGAAAGAAAATCACCAAGGAAACCATAAGTAAAACGATATGCCGAGTACATCTTGTCATTCCGTGCTTGACACGGAATCCAGTATTATCAATGGATTCCCGCTTTCGCGGGAATGACGGATGACGTCTTACTAATGACCTTATTAATAAGAAAAAGGCTAAGATTTTCGCCTTCATTTGATCCATTTTTCAGGTGGTTTCTTTAGAAACCGCTCAGTAAATATCTCATCCTCAAGACCGACGTTATACTCTATCTCCCGGAAGACCGCCTCTGTGCCCTGGCCTGTCTGGAGATTCTTCATGGTGCGCTTAATAATGGTCGGGATATTCTTTATCTCCTTTATCTCTTCCGCAGTAAAAAGCTTATAAAGGGCTCCCCTCTTGTCATAATACTCCTCCTTTATTGGAAGGAAGCTCTTCTTATCTATCCATGAGGTCTTAAAGCCATAATTGGCTGATCTCAAATCTTTAGGTACTGCCTTTAAGACATATGTATCCGCCTCTCCCAGCAGTTCCTCCTTTATCAGCTCAAAAGAATCATCTTCGATGTCTCTCCCTGATACATCCTCATAGGAGAAGTCCGACCCGACAAAGGATGAGTTCTTATCAGCGGCAGCGATCCTCTTTACAAGGTTGAGTGCAGGGATGAAAAGCCAGCGATCATCATCCTTTTTGGGATACTTGTAAACCATGAAGGTGGTATCCCTCACATCGGCCGGCTGATAGAAATAGATATAGTACCTCTGTTCACCCCCCTCCTGGAGGTTCTTCCTTAACATCGTCATCTCCCTGATCCTCTCCTTCCCGTCCTTACTCAGGAGCCTCATATAGATCCTGGCTTTCATGTCCTTGCCCGGATAGAATAGCGCGATCTGGGATCTCCTTGCTATCTCATCCGGTAAAGGGCTGCTCAAGGCAAAGACAAAGGAAGGAAAGGTTAAAGACAATAGCAGGGAGATAAAAAGATATGCCCTATTTTTTTGTTCCATTTTTTCACTCCTTATATTTAAAGTAAGGATCTCCTCCAAAGATAGATGATTGGCGGTAGGAAGAGGAGTGTTGCCAGGGCGCTCAACAGCATTATGGCGCCCATAAAGACACCTACTGTGATATAGGGTGTCAGACTTGAAAATATCATGACAGAAAAACCGAGTGCAAAGAGGATAGCGTTCTTTACGATCCCCTTTCCGGGCCTTCCCACTACCCAGACCAGGGAGCCTTCAAGATCCCCTGTCTCTTTAAATCTCTGCTGGAACCTCCTGATCAGGTGGATGGAAAAATCGATAGCAAGACCCAGAGAGAGGGTGGATAGGACAGAGATAGGCATGTCAAAGTCCTTCCCGATCCACCCCACAGAGCCATATATTACAATGATTGTAAAGATAAGAGGGATAAAGGCTATAAGGCCCCATCTGATAGAGTAAAAATCGAGGGCAAGCAGGGCCAGTACCAGCAGAAGCGATGCAATAAACCCGCTTATCATCCCATAGAGGACCTCATCATTCCAAACCTTGTTGAAATATGCGATCCCTGCAGGCATGACCTTAAAACTGAGATTGCTATTCCTGTTTTCAAACACCTTGACCTTGTCTATCACACCATCAATTGCAGAGGCATCCCATGATTTTAACATTACAACGATATTTGCCTTCTCAAAGGGGTAGTCGACCAGGGTATCAAGCTCCCTCGGCCTTGATGACATCCCCATTAGAAATAGATACTGTCCGATAATCTCCGGCGATCCTGGGATAGAGTTGAATTTAGGATCATTATCATGGATGACAAGGTTCATATGCCTTATTAGATCAACGATAGAAAGGGTCTTTCCCACATAGGGGGCGCTCTTTATCTCATCCTCAAGGGCCTGCAGCTTTCTCAATGTCTCAGGCTGTTTCATCATATCAGATTTATTAGATATGGCAACTATGTATGCAACTGATGTCCCGCCAAGCCTGTCATTCATCACCGAGTCTGCTACCCTGATATCAGATCCCGGCTTAAACCAACTGATCATATTATTATTCACCCTTATCTGGAAGATCCCTGCAATCGAGACAAGGAGGAGACCCAGGCCAACGATCAGGATGATACCCCTTTTGGCAAGACTAATATCTCCCATCCTATGGAGGAGGCTATCCTTATCCTTCTCTTTTCCATTGATCTTCTGGGCGGAAATAAACCTTTTTTCATCGATAAGCGAAAGTATTGCCGGGATAAGGGTAAAGCTCATAAGCAGGACAACAAGTGTCCCAAAGGCAACAAATAGGCCGAAGACCTTCACAGGGACAATCGGCCCTATAGCAAGGGAGGCAAAACCAGCCGCCGTAGTAAGGTCCGAGAGGATAACGGCCCTCCCAACAGCCCTCATTGTCTCTCTTATAGCCGGCCCCTTCTCCCCTACCTCCCTGATCCGGTAGGAGAACTCATTGAATATATGGATATTGTCTGTAGATATAGCCATAAGAAAGACAGGAATCATGGAGCTCATAATATGGACAGTAAAACCTGACCAGATCAAAAATCCCATGGCCCATATAATGGAGATGATGGCAACAGTCATATTCGCAACGATCATGGTTAGGTTCCTGAACATGAGATAGAGGGCGATCATCATGATGATGCCTGCAATAGGGGAAAAGAGGGCCATCTGGAGAAACATGTCGTGGCCGAATGTATCCCTGGCTATAGGGTCACCGGCAAGGTAATATCTTTCCATTCCTCCCCCCTTAATTCTATTAACTATGCCCATTATCTCCCCTGCGATCTCCCTTCCATTTGCCCCATCCTCAAGAGGGACATAGATGGCGGTTGTTGTCATATCCTTTGATATGAGCCGGTCAACGAGGAGGGGATTTGACATGATAGATCTTTTGAGGATCTCTAACTCATCTATGCTGTCCTTCCTCCGGGTCTTGGGGACATCAGAAAGAATAGGTCTCATTGTGATAGACCCGTCATCTGTTACAAGATTATCTGACGTGGTAAGGCTTATAATGTCCTGGGCGGCCACACCTTTTAATTTTAGTATCTCATCGGTGATGGTTGCTATCCGATCAAGACTTTCCCTGTTTATGATCCCTCCCCTATTGGTAATCCCCAGCACTATAGTGTCTTTATGGAGTGAGAACCAGGTCTCTACCTGGTCATTATCAACCCTTACCTTTGAGGCAGGCGGGAGCATATTTTTTGGGTCAGTATCAGTCTTTGCATTTCTTAACTGAGTACCAAACAGGATAGTGATAAATAAAATCAAAATGATAGTGGTCCACGGGTGGTTGATAGACCATTGGACTAAAATGTTTGATTGATCTCTTCTATCCATATGCCTATACCAATTTATAGGGGCTTGCGTCGCCCCCTCCACCGGCAAAGCCGGATGGAGCCTCCCCCTCAACGCTCGCATCCGCTCGCTGTTTAGAAGATTCAGAATCCAGACTTTTCTCCTGGCTCCTGACTTCTGACTCCTGACTCCTGCTTTCATTTGCAGGGGCTTGCGTCGCCCCCTCCATCGGCAAAGCCGAAGCGAGCATCCGGCTCTGCCGGTGCAAGCGCGGGGTGTGGGGGTATCGGAGGAGCCACTGCACCGCACGGGCCCCCACAGATGATCGTCGCCTCCCCCTCAACGCTCGTCTTGCTCGCTGGACAAATTTTAGAGCTCAACTGGAATGCCAAATAGCCTGGCGCCAAGCTCAAAGGCAAGTCTTAATGCCTCACGCCTGGGACCAAATGGGGCAAGCCACCATTGCTCAAATAGAACCTTACCAAGATGCCAGGTCTTGCCCGTCCCTTTTAATTGGATCTCCGGGGAAGGTTCGGCAAAGAAGTTACCAAAAGCGAGGCCTGCCCGGCCATCTCCAGCCTCCAGCATACAGTAACCCATCCCCTGAAATTTAGCATTGGCGGCACTGCCCATAATCTCAGCCGCAATATTGTGCGCCACTACCTCGGCCTGGGTGTGGGCAAATACCCCTGCCTTAGGGAGCATCAGCGGCGCATCAGGCTTCCAGCGGCCTGGAATAGGGACGGCAGCAACATCGCCAATCGCATAGACATTCTCATTTCTGGTTGCCAGTGTGGCGCGATCAACCGGTATCCACCCCGCCTCGTTAGCCAGCCCTGCCTCCCGGATTATATTCGGGCCACGATGTGGAGGGATTGCCGCAAGGAGATCATACCCCACCTTCTCCTTACCTTCGAAGATAAGTTCCCTGGCTTGCGGGTTGACAGACATCAGTTTATGCAAAGGGTGAAGGTGAATGCCCTTTGCCTCAAGCATCTGCCTGACTTCCCCGCCAAGCTTAGGTCCTGCAACAGGCAATGGCTGAGGCTCCGGGGTAAAAAGATGAATGTCTACCTTATCCCGAAGCCCGCTCTTGCGAAAGAAATCAGCGAAGAGCATGGAGGCCTCATGCGGTGCCCCAGGACATTTGTAGGGTAGCGCACCTACAACTATTGCCAAGGTCCCGTCCCTGAACCCCTTAAGCGTATCATGCAATCTTTTAGCGCCTTCTATTGTGTAAAATGTATGGGCAGCCTCTGCCATACCAGGAATGATCTCAGGGGCAAGATCCGCACCCAATGCTATGATTAGATAATCATAGTCCAATCTCCGGCCTTCTATCTCAACAAAATGACCGGCAAGGTCGATTCGGCGGACCTCGGCCTGGATCACTTCGATACCGGGCCTAACCAATTGATTTGTCTTTCTCGTTATCTCCTCAGGCCTCCTGTCTCCGGTCATAAGCCAGAGGAAAGAGGGGGGAAAGGCAAAAGACTCATTTCTGTCTATTATGGTAATTTCATGCTGTCCATCCAAAAGACCACGAAGTCTGTTGGCCGCTGCCTGCCCGCCGATACCACCGCCTAAAATAATGATCCTCTTTTTTATCACCTGAAAATACCTCTTTTATTAAAATTGTCATTCCCGCAGGATTTTAGCGGGAATCCATTACACCCCCTACCGATTCAATCGTGGGGATGGATGCCCAATAGAAGCATTCGGGCATGACAGTTGTTAAATTGCCGGGTT
>JACRHA010000114.1 GCA_016234185.1 Nitrospirota bacterium | reverse complement strand
TGGCCGGAATCGAACTGAATATCTCATGTCCAAATGTCAAGAAAGGCGGGATGGAGTTCGGCAAGGATCCGAAGATGACCTATGAGCTGGTATCTTCTGTTAAGAAGATTACAAGGCTCCCCGTTATAGCAAAACTCTCTCCAAATGTTTCTGATATCGTCGAGATTGCAAAGACTGCAAAGGATGCAGGGGCGGACGCCCTCTCCCTGATCAATACTATCCTTGGAATGGCGATAGATATAGATACCAGGAGGCCGAGACTTGCCAACACTACAGGTGGACTCTCCGGCCCAGCAATAAAACCCGTTGCCCTCAGGATGGTCTGGGAGGTTTCAAGGTCTATAGATATCCCGATAATAGGGATAGGAGGGATCTGCTCACATGAGGATGCCATAGAATTCTTCCTTGCCGGGGCAACAGCCGTCGCCGTCGGAACGGCCCATTTTATAGATCCCCGGATTATGATAGATATCATCAGGGGGCTTGCAGGATATATGACAAGACGCAAGATAGAGGATGTAAGGGATCTTATAGGCGGATTGAAGGTATCATAAAGGAGGGATAAAAGGCGTGCTACTAGTTCAACAAAGACCTATCATCACACTCACTACAGATTTTGGGCATAAGGACTACTTTGTCGGGAGCCTAAAGGGGGTGATCCTCGGGATCAACCAGCAAGCAGATATTGTCAGTATCAGCCATGATGTTAGAAGTTATGATATAAGGGATGGGGCATATATTATCAGGTCGGCCTATAGATACTTTCCACGATTTTCTATCCATGTGGGTATAGTGGATCCGGGTGTAGGTAGTCCGAGGAGACCTATCCTTGTGGTCAGCAATAATTACTATTTTATTGGCCCTGATAATGGCATCTTTAGCTATATATACAAAGAAGATCCACCTGTTAAGGTAATAGAGATAAAAGCTGAGCACTATTTCTTAAAATCAGGAGGAGCCACATTTCACGGAAGGGATATATTTGCCCCTGTAGCTGCATGGCTTTCAAAGGGGGTTGAATACTCAAACCTTGGAGATGAGATCACAGACTTCAAGGCATTCCCTATTCCAGATATAAATAGGCCAGATCAGGATTCTATTAAAGGGGAGATAATATATATAGATAAGTTTGGAAATCTCATATCGAATATAACGAGGAACGACATCGATCAGCTTGTTATAAATAAGGGTAATAAGGTGCTTGAGGTCAGGATAAAGGATCAGATCATCTCCGGTCTTACGGATTTTTATGGACAGGGTGAGGCCAATACGATAGGCGCTATTATAAACAGTAACGGGTATCTTGAGATCTTTTCATACAGGAAGAGCGCAAAGGAGGCCTTGGCGGTTTCAATCGGCAAGGAGATTATAGTTGCAGTCAGATAAGAAGAAGGTCTACATAAAGACCTTCGGCTGTCAGATGAATGAACATGACTCCGAAAGGATCGCAGGACTCATGGCTGAGGCCGGGTATGATCTCTCGGAGAGGCCAGATGATGCCCAGGTCATCATCTTAAACAGTTGCAGCATAAGAGAGAAGGCATACGACAAACTCCGCTCTGAGATAGGAAGGTTTGGGTCCCTTAAGAAGAAGAATCCGGGGTTAGTTATAGGCGTTGGAGGATGTGTTGCCCAGCAGGAAGGAAAGAGGCTTTTAGGCGGAGGCCGTTTAATAGATTTTGTATTCGGGCCCAGGGCTATCCATAAGATTCCGGAGATAATGGAAAGGGTATCAGTCGATGGAAGAGGGGTAGTTGAAATTGGAACGACCGATGACAAGATGGTAGATGCAAATATGAAGAGGGACAATGGTATTACGGCATGGGTTTCGATAATGGAAGGGTGCGACAACTACTGTTCATACTGTGTAGTACCATATACAAGGGGCAGGGAGGTAAGCAGGCCAAGCAATAATATTATCAGTGAGATAGAGGGATTGGCCTCTGATGGATTTAAGGAGGTTACACTCCTTGGTCAGAATGTCAGCTCCTATGGCAAGGGGCTTTCTGAATCTGTGGATTTCCCAACCCTCCTCTCAAGTATAGAACCTATCAAAGGGATAGAGAGGATCAGGTTTATTACTTCCCATCCCAGGGATCTGTCGCCGGAACTTATCGATGCAATGGCCAAACTTTCGAAGGTCTGTGAGCATATCCATCTCCCCCTTCAGTCAGGGTCAGACAAGATCCTTGAAACGATGAACAGGGGATATACATATGAGGAGTACAGAAAGAAGGTTGATCTGATAAGAGACAGGATACCTTCCATCTCTGTAAGCACAGATATAATAGTCGGCTTTCCCGGGGAAGATAGAGACGATTTTCATAAGACCAGAGATGCCGTGATGGGTATCGGATTTGACAGTATCTTCCTCTTTAGATATTCCAGGAGACCAAATACCGCTGCACTTAGTTTGGATGGCCACCTCCCCGAAGATCTAAAGATAGAGAGGCTTGAAGAGATCCTGTTAATGCAAAAGGAGATCACCTCAAGAAAGAACAGATCATATATTGGAAGGAGCGCCCAGGTGCTGTTTGACGGACAGAATAGCAAGGAAGAGGGCGGTATCGCGGGGAGGACAAGGACGAACAGGGTAGTATATGCCAAGGGGGACAGCTCTCTCATAGGTCATCTTAAGGAGGTTAAGATAGTATCCTCATCTTTTGCATCCCTAAGGGGGAAACTCCTGGAGAATAGCATCAATGCTTAAGCCTTTAAGCTGCTGGATATTAGTTGTCCTCTATGCAGCCTTAATCTTCTATCTCTCTTCAGGTCCAATTACAGTAGATCTGCCAGGGAGCGACAAACTGTATCATATGATTGAATATGGAATATTCTCACTGCTCTTATATAATGCACTTTCTTCTTCTTTTAAGAAGGAATATCCCTGGAAGATAGCGCTCCTGACTATAATTTTGACCCTGCTCTACGGCGTCTCTGATGAGTTCCATCAGTTATTTGTGCCTTCGAGGTCTGCTGATCCCTATGACGTTATTGCGGATGCATCCGGGGCCATAATCGTGCAAGGCCTGATCAGTATCAGAAAGAGGTTTTTTGCATGAAGATCGCCTTCGCCACGCTCGGATGCAAGGTAAATCAGTACGATACAGCAATAATGGAGGAGGAGGCAAAGAGCATTTCCTGCGAGATTGTCCCCTTTGATGAGGAGGCAGAGGTCTATGTGATAAACACCTGTACGGTTACAGGCAGGTCTGATTATCAATCAAGGCAGCTTGTAAGGAGGGCATTTAATAAAAACAAGGGTTGCAAGATAGTTGTGACAGGCTGCTACGCAGAGACCGGTATTGAGGAATTGAGCCGGATGGATGGTGTGGAGGCGATCATAGGAAATGCCGGTAAAAATAACATTAAGAGATATCTTGAGGGACTAAAAGAGCTAGAAGGACAATCTACCTCTATAGGAGAGAAGATATATAAAGGTCCGCTTGATCAGCCTATGATAAAGAGGTTTTCAGGAAGAACAAGGGCATTCCTTAAGGTGCAGGATGGATGCGATTCCGGATGTTCCTATTGTATTATCCCAAAAGTGAGGGGAAAAAGCAGGAGCCTGCCGCCGGATAAGGTTATTGAGCAGGCAAGGCTCTTTGAACAGGAAGATTTTAAGGAGATAGTCATTGCAGGGATACACCTCGGGTCCTACGGGAAGGATCTCCTTCCCAAAATGGACTTGTCAGATCTGCTGACGCGGATGGTTGAGAAGACATCGATTCCCAGGATAAGGATAAGCTCGATCGATCCAAACGAGGTAGATGAGAGGCTGTTATCTCTGATCTTAAGCTCTGACAGGATATGCAGGCACCTTCACATACCAATTCAAAGCGGTGATGATATGACATTAAGGAGGATGAAAAGGGGCTACTCCTCCTCATACTATAGGGATCTGATCATTCATATAAAAGAGAGGATGCCTGATATCGGGATAGGGACAGACGTGATAGTAGGTTTTCCGGGGGAGGATGAAGAAGCCTTTGAGAGCAGTTTCAGGCTCTTAGATTCAATCCCCGTAGACTTTTTCCATGTATTCTCCTTCTCTCCCCGTGCCGGGACTGAAGCTGCATCGGCGCCTGGCAGGGTTACAAAGGTTGTAATGGAGCAGAGGAGCCTGGTAATGAGGGATCTGGGGAGGAAAAAAGGACAACAATTTAGATCAAAGTTTGTCGGCAGGTGCCTTACCCTCCTTATCGAAGATGAAAGGGATCAGCCTACAGGGCTCCTCAAAGGATATTCTGACAATTATCTTAAAATACTCATTGAAGGCAATGATAATCTTAATGGATCCCTTGTTACGGTAAAAATCGAAGGTGTAAACGGCAATAATCTCGTGGGGAGACCGAACAGCGCCCCTGGGTAAATTGACAAATACCCACCTGCTCCTTATAATAGCAAGATTAGATTTCCCAGGAAACTGATATGATCAGGAGTATGACCGGATATGGGAGGAGTGAGGGTATACATGAGAACCGGAACATCCTGGTAGAACTCAGGTCGGTAAATCATAGATACTGTGAAGTAAGCGTAAAGACACCCAGGCCCCTCCTTAGGCTCGAAAGCAGGCTGAAGAAGATCGTGCAGGGCAGGTTTTCGAGAGGTAAGATTGAACTCTATATCTCGATGAATGGGTCAGAGGGACAGGTTAGAAGGTTGACCCTTGATAAGGCCCTGGTAAAACAATATTTTCTTATCCTGGAGGACCTGAAGAGGGAGCTTCACCTGGAAGGGAAGATAGGTCTGGATATACTGACCAATTTTAAAGATATCATTACAGTAACAGAAGTAGAAGAAGAGACAAAAGGCATTGAAAAAGAGGTGGAGAGGCTCCTTGTGAGGGCGATGGATTCCCTTGAGTCTATGAGGATAGAGGAGGGGCAGTCCATTGCCAAAGATCTTTTAGAGAGGATCAAGAAGATATATAAGGTCATCGCTAGGATTGAAAAGAAATCTCCCCTGGTGGTAAAGGAATACCGGAAGAGACTCCTCGAGAAGGTATCTGAGTTTACTCAGGGGATAGAGATAGATAACAACAGGCTGCTTCAGGAGGTGGCCATCTATGCGGACAGGAGTGATATAAGCGAAGAGGTGGTGCGGCTTAAAAGCCACTTAAACCAGATGGATAAGATGATTGAAGGGGACAAGGCGGTCGGTAGGGGGCTTGATTTTCTCGTTCAGGAGATTAACAGAGAGATCAATACTATAGGTTCAAAGGCAAATGATTCTACGATCTCATTATATGTTGTATCTGTAAAGAGCGAGATTGAAAAACTGAGGGAGCAGGTACAAAATATTGAATAGGTTTTCGATTAACTTGGGGGGTGATCGGGTTGTCCTTTGAATTGATAAATATCGGATTCGGCAATGTGGTTTCGGCCTCGAGGGTGGTGGCCATAGTTAGTCCTTCATCAGCGCCGAGCAGGAGATTAAAGGAAGAGGCCTCCCAGTCAAGGAAACTCATAGATGCCTCTGAAGGGAGGAGGACAAGGGCAATAATAATAACAGACAGCGGGCATGTAATCCTGTCGGCTGTCCAGGCAGAGACGTTAACCCAGAGGTTCATGCTTGATGATATAATGTCATTACCTTCGGAGAGGAAAAAGAAATAATGGAGAAGCAGGGGATCCTTTTTGTAGTCTCTGCCCCATCCGGGACCGGCAAGACTACTTTGTGCAGAGAGTTGACAATAAAACTCCCGAATCTTACGCACTCCGTCTCATATACAACCCGCTCACCACGCCCGGACGAGGTTGATGGAAGGGAATATTTCTTTGTTAATGAGACCAGGTTCAGGGAGATGGTTGAGAGGAATGAATTTGCGGAGTGGGCAGAGGTACACGGGAATCTTTATGGGACCCATAACGGACACCTGTTGGATATCATGAACAGGGGAGAAGATATCCTGCTGGATATAGATTCGCAGGGTGCCATACAGATGAAAAAGAGGTTCAAGGATGGCGTATTTATATATATCCTGCCTCCCTCCTTCGAGGTACTAAAATCAAGGCTAACAGATAGGGGTTCCGAGTCAGCGGAGGAGATCAGGAAAAGACTAAAAAAGGCCAAGGAAGAGATCTGGAATTACAGGGAGTACTATTATATAGTAGTAAATGATGATTTCAAGAAGGCATTAAACGATTTAAAGTCAATCATTATTGCGGAACGGATAAAGATGAAGAGGATGAATCTGTCCTGGATAGAGGAGAATTTCATAAAGAACAAGGAGGCATAGTTACATGGATATTATTTCCCTTCCCTTTGAGCTATTAAAGGGTCAGAAAATCGAGAGATATAGATTGGCTATAATTGCCTCCCAGAGGGCAAGAGCGCTTGTAGATGGTGCAAGGCCTCATATAGAGACAAAGAATATTAAACCTACCACTATTGCCCTGGAAGAGGTCCTTCAGGGAAAGGTTGAATTTCTCACGGGCAAGGAGGCAAGGATCGCACAGAAGGAATATAAGGAGACACGAAGAACCAGGCTCAAAGGACCCATGAGCATGGAAGATAACCAGCTGGAGATCAAAAAGGATCTGAGTATCTATCTCAGCGAATCCAAGGAGAAGACAAAAGACCAGGAAGAGACTGTATAGCCCGAAACGACATCTTATAAAGAGGTATCCTTATTGATCCTTGCGGACAAAAAGATCCTCCTTGGGGTAACAGGAAGCATAGCGGCATATAAGGCTATCCTGATCTTAAGACAGCTCAAGTCAGCAGGGGCTGATGTTACAGTTATGATGACGGCCTCGGCCAAGAGGTTTGTAACACCCCTTACCTTCAAGGTGCTATCAAATAAAGAGGTCTATTCAGACCTTTTCGGTCAGGAAGAGGGACTTCCTCATCTATCCCTTTTGGAGGGTTGCGACCTTATCTTGATTGCACCGGCTACCGCCAACTTTATCAACAAGATGGCATCAGGTATTGCCGATGATCTCCTTTCAAGCCTCCTCCTTTCTGCGAGGGTACCGATCCTTGTAGCACCTGCCATGGATAGCGATATGTGGAAAAACCCGATTGTTCAGAAGGGTATATCTATCCTCAGAGAGACGGGCATCAGGATTATAGAACCTGAATCAGGCCTGCTTGCCTCCGGAAAAGAGGGTGAAGGGAGGTTGGCAAGTGAGGATGGGATATTTGAAGAGGTCTGCCGCCGGCTCAACATAAAGAGAGACCTAGCCGGCAAGGTGATAATTGTAACTGCAGGCCCTACGAGGGAGCCGGTCGATCCGGTCAGGTTTCTCTCCAACAGGTCTTCAGGAAAGATGGGATATGCTATTGCCATTGCAGCAAGGGACCGGGGTGCAAGGGTGATACTGATAAGCGGCATAACAAATCTGCCGAAACCGGAGAAGGTTGAGTTTATAAGTGCACCAACAACCCATGAAATGAGGGAGGCCGTTTTGAGGCATCTCCCTGAGGCATCTATACTGATCATGGCTGCGGCGGTTGCCGATTACAGGCCGAAAAAACCGAACCTAAAGAAGCTGAAGAGGTCCGGAAGCAGTTTAAGTATTGAGATGGAAGAGACAGAGGACATACTGGAGGAGATCGGCAAGAGAAATACAAAGACAATACTTGTAGGTTTTGCCGCAGAGACCGACGAGGTTATAAATAATGCTGTTATGAAGCTTAGAAAAAAGAACCTTGACCTTATTGTTGCCAATGACATTACCCTGGAAGGGGGAGGTTTTGAATCGGACACCAACATTGCTGTTATAATCGACAGGGAAGGAAGTGTCCAGGAACTCCCTCTAATGCACAAGAGGGATCTTGCGCAGATAATCCTCGAAAGGGTAATGGCGCTAAAGGAGAGAGATACGGCCAATACTTGACTTTTGGCCGGGCTCTGTTATTATTTATTATAGTTAACGCCTGAAAAAGGATAAAAAGGTTCATGAAGGACAATAAGAATGACCTCATCTCACCTGAGATAGTAAAGCTGACAGAGAAGATGACGAAGGATCCTGCGTCCACACTATTTTTCCCCCTTGCCGAGGAGTACCGGAAGTGCGGTATGCTTGATGAGGCCATTATGCTTCTTACCGACGGACTGAAAAACCATCCAAATTTCTTAAGCGCAAGGGTGTCCCTTGGAAAGATATACCTCCAGAAGGGGATTATTCCGGATGCAAGGCGGGAGTTTGAAAAGGTAGTGCAGTTTGCACCGGATAATCTCCTGGCGCAAAAGAAACTTGCAATAATATA
Organism: Nitrospirota bacterium; assembly: GCA_016234185.1. GTDB lineage: Bacteria > Nitrospirota > Nitrospiria > JACRHA01 > JACRHA01 > JACRHA01. The sequence goes on along the minus strand of JACRHA010000114.1, from coordinate 2,794 downwards.
CAGGGATGAAGGGGAGAGGGATAAGGCCCTTGATTCGTGCAGGAGGCTCCTCCTTTTAAACCCGAACGACGAGGAGATAAAGAAAATCCAGACCGAACTTGAGGCAGAGGCTGAAAAGAAGGCCGTTACTGAATTCCACGCCGAGGAGGTTCAACCGGTAAAACCACTCCCTGAGGTTGAAGAAAAAGGGGAAGAAGAACCATTCATTTTTAACCCCGAAAAAGAAAGTGCTGAGAAGACAGAGGAGAAGGAGGAAGAGGAGGAGGTCGATATCGACTCATCCCCGGTATACGAAATAAAGGACGAAGATCTCGACTTAAAAGAGATATTTTCCGTAGAGTCTCCTGTCTGGCCCAAGGCAGAAGAAAAGGAAGAAAAAGAGGAAGAGGACTCAATCTCTGACATGTTTAAGACCATTCCGGATCAGGAAGAGAAGGGCGAAGAGATACCTGTATACGAGATCACAGATACGGACGAAGAGGTTCTGTTAGAAAATATCCTTGTTGGAAGGGAGAAGGTTGAGGAGACGCATATCCTTGAGGAAGAGATCCCGGTAAAGGAGGAGCAGATTATCAAAGAGGCGCCTCCGGATTCAGATAAAGCAGGGCCTTCCGTTGAGGAAGGGTCCGGGGTTGACCTTGGAGTAAACCAGAAAGATGAATCACTCAGCGAAGAAATAGCCTCAGAGTCGCTTGCAGAACTCTATATAAGACAGGAACAGTTTGCAAAAGCTGCAGAGATCCTAAGCATCCTGTTAAGTAAGGACCCATCAAACGAGACCCTAAGGCAGAAGGTGGAAGATGCCGTTACTCTTAAGAACCTGATGGGCGGTGAGATGCTACGTGGTGGGGATTATACCTTCAGGGAGGAGCCTGTAAGGCATGAGCCCGTACGGTATGAGCCCGAGAGGAATGATACGGATGAGAAAGACAAGGTTGTAACACCCGATGAACTTGCCCGGCAGGTTACGGAAGGCCCGGATGTCCCCTGGAAGGAGAACCTGGAATCTGCTCCGCCAGAAGGTCAGGCAGAGGACACTAAGAAGGTCAAAAAGATAAAAAGATTGGAGCAGTGGCTGGAAAATATTAAAAGGAGTCATGATTAATGAGCTTTGAAGAGAGCCTTAGGAGGATAACAAACAATATTGAGGATTCGCTGGGAGTAGCAATGGTTGGAATGGATGGGATGGTTGTGGAGGAGCACAAGAAAGATCCGCTTTTGGATCTCCAGTCTCTTGGTGCTGAATATTGTGCCGTAATAAAAGACATTGAAAGGGTATCCTCATCTCTAGGACTCGGGTCAGGCAGAGAGATATCTGTAATTACTGACAAAGCGATCGTTATCTTAAAAAAAATAAATGAAGAATACTTCCTTTTGCTGGCGCTCGGATCAGAGGGAAATTTTGGCAAGGGCAGGTTCCTTTTGAAAAGGGAGATCGCCTTTTTAGAAAAAGAGCTGTAATATCATGAACTACTTGCCGGCTAAAAACTGCTTCCATAGGGCAGTTTTTAGTATTATAGGGGTATGAAAAGAAACAGAATCCTGATAATACATGGTCCCAACTTAAATCTCCTGGGGATAAGGGAGAAAGAGGTCTATGGCAGCATGTCAATTGACGAGCTAAATAATGAGATCAGAAGATTTGCCAAGGAGGAGGGGGTAGATATTGATATCCTCCAGTCTAATCATGAAGGAGAACTTGTTGATACGATACATGGGGCGAGAGGAAAGTTTGATGCCATAGTCATAAATCCTGCTGCATATACCCATACGAGCATTGCTATTAGGGATGCTATAGCATCGGTTGGTATTCCAACTATAGAGGTGCATCTCAGCAATATTTACAGCAGGGAGCCCTTCCGGCATCACTCGTACATAGCCGAAGTAGCTGTAGGCCAGGTTTCGGGTTTTGGGACGGACAGTTACCTGCTTGGGATTAAAGGATCCCTGAACCATTTGGAAAGGCATAACAGATGAAGGTTCTTTATCTCGCACTATCAGATCCCTATGTACCTTTTTCAATTGGCCAATAACAACTTTCTTAATGAAAAGAGGAAGAGTTGATATCAACAAACGAGATCAGGAACGGGGCTAAGATAGAAGTCGATGGAGAACCATTCATTATAGTAGAGTTTCAGCATGTAAAACCGGGCAAAGGCGGTGCATTTGTTAGGACAAAGTTGAGGAGCCTGAAGACAGGCAATGTCGTTGACAGGACATTCAGGTCAGGCGATAAGCTGGAAGAGCCTGACATAGAGGAGATGGAGATGCAATACCTTTACTCCTCCGAAGGTCAGTATTTTTTTATGGATACAAAAAGCTATGAACAGATCTTTATCCTGCAGGAGCATCTTGGTGAGAGTAAGAACTTTCTAAAAGAGAATATGGTGGCCAAGATCATCTTTTATGAGGGCAAACCGCTGAGCGTTGAGCTCCCCATCTTTGTGGAGTTAAAGATCGTGAAGACCGACCCCGGAATCAGGGGGGATACAGCTACCGGTGGATCAAAGGCGGCAATAGTGGAGACTGGCGCAAATATTAAGGTCCCGCTATACCTTGAGGAGGGCGCCGTAATCAAGGTGGACACGAGGAGCGGAGAATACGTGGAAAGGGTAAAGTAGATTGTAGACACCCACAGGTTATGCCGTGGGTATCTACCCAGCGAGCAAAGCGAGCGTTGAGGGGGAGGCGACGATCATCTGTGGGGGCCCGTGCGGTGCAGTTGCTCCTCCGATGCCCCCACACCCCGCGCTTGCACCGGCCAAGCCGGATGCTCGCTTCGGCTTTGCCGGTG
>JACRHA010000110.1 GCA_016234185.1 Nitrospirota bacterium | reverse complement strand
CAAATTCTTTATGTTCCAAGATACGAAGGAGCTTTGCCTGAATCAGGGGGCTGATGTCCCCGATCTCATCCAGAAAGAGGGTTCCCCCATCCGCCTCTTCAAACCGCCCCTTCTTATCGCAGATGGCCCCGGTAAAGGCCCCCTTCACATGGCCGAAGAGCTCACTTTCCAGAATGGAAACTGCAAGTGCCGAGCAGTTTGCAGTGAAAAAGCACCTGCCTGCCCGCGGACTCTGGCAATGAATAGCTCGGGCAACAAGCCCCTTTCCAGTACCGCTTTCTCCTTCAATCAGTATGGTAGAATCCAGGGTTGCAACCCGTTTGATGATGTTGAAGACCTTTAGCATCGGGCGGCCTTTACCCACGATATTTTGAAACCGATACTGCCCCTTAATCTCCTCCCTGAGCCGGTCTAGCTCCGTCTGATCTTTAAAGACCAACACCACGCCGATCGCCTTTGCGTCACGATCCTGCAGGAGCGAGGTTTTTAGTTGAAGCGTTCGTTGCTCACCATCCTTTCGAATGATTTCAATTTGCAGTTCCCCCCGCTCGATCTGTTGATCCCGGGTTTCGGCCATAAGGCAATCCGAGCCGCACAAGCTTCCGGCTAGGATCTCGGTGCAGGATCTTCCGAGGATCTCATTTGCGGTATATCCGGTAATCTGCTCTGCTGCCCTGTTTGCATGGGTAATCCGCAACCCATTATCCAATACAAGTATCCCATCGGATAGGCTGTTAAATATAGCTTCTAGATTCTCCTTTTGTATAAGAATCTGGTGAATATCGGGTGTGATCGGTAATGGATCTGACATTGTTTCAACCCTTTACTGAAAAGATCACTACAAAAGGTCTGAGCGTTATCCCCGTTGCGGTTCATTCGGCACAGCAAGATAGGCGGCTCACATCCTTTTCAAACATCTGCGCTGCCATCCTGATCGCCTCAGACATGGTAGGATAGACATGGATCATCTCGATTAAATCCCTTGTCGTCAATTGGCATTTGATAGCAAGGGCGGCCTCATGGATTATGTCCGCGCCACGATCTGCCACCAGGTGGACACCAAGGATCTTTTTTGTCTCTTCTTCAATAACCATCTTTACCAGACCCTTTGTCTTATAGATAGCAGCGGCCTTTGGGACATGGTTTAGGTCAAGACATTCGGCAGTAACCTTCATGCCTTTTGCCCTGGCCTCCTCTGCTGTGAGGCCGACAGATGCCACCTCAGGATCGGTAAAGACAGCCCTCGGGATGACAGAATAGTCCATCTTAAGATGCCGATCAGCTATGATATTTTCTGCCGCGATGACACCCTCCCTTGCGCCTACTGGGGTGGCCTGGGGTGGGCCTGTCACATCACCTGCTGCCCATATCGAATCTGCTGTCGTCTTCATCTCACTGTCTACTTTTATAAAACCGAGCTGGTCTTTTTCAACCCCAACATCCTCAAGCCCGATCCCTTCTATGTTCGGAACCCTCCCGCAGGCGATAAGGATCTCTTCGCCAATAAACTGCCGCCTCTTTTTGTTAACAGAGGCTGTAACCTCTATCTCTTTTCCCTTCTGCTCCACACCCTCCACAGGAGAATTGGTGTATATAGAGATTTTTTCGCCTGCAAGGATATCCTGTATAGATCTTGCAACCTCCTCGTCAAATCCCTTTAGGACATGCGGACCCCGCTCCAGAATGGTTATTTTGGTGCCCAAACGGTGGAACATCTGGCCAAGCTCAAGGGATATGAAACCTCCGCCAATGATAATCATTGACCTTGGAAGTCTTTCTAATTTAAATGCCTCAGTGCTGGTAATATATCTAACCTTATCTATTCCCACAAAGAGCGGTATGCATGCCCTTGAGCCTGTGGCAATAATAAACCTGGGGGCCTCTACAATCTTATCTCCGACCTCTAACTCGGTCTTAGATAGAAACCTTGCCCTGCCCCTGATAATTGAAACATTAGGATCATTTTTTGCTATATCTATATATTTTTTATTCCTTAAAAGATTGACCAGGCGATCCTTCTGTTTTATCAGAGTGGCAAGATCTAAACGTCCATTTTTAGATACTATCCCCTTAAAGGTGGTATGTGATTGGCTATAATACTCTTTTGCCGCCTGGATCAGATTCTTGCTCGGGATGCATCCGACATTAACACATGTTCCTCCTATAGTCCCGGACTCAGTCATAGCTACATTGGCGCCAAGCTCTGACGCCTTGATGGCTGCGGCAAAGGCAGCAGATCCTGAACCGAGGATAACAAGATCAAAACCTTCTTTTACCATAAAACCTCCTCTATCATAGGGGCTAGCGTCGCCCCCTCCACCGGCAAAGCCGGATGGAGCCTCCCCCTCATGCTCGCCTTGCTCGCTGGGTATCTACTTATAACTCGATTTTATTAAGAAGATTTTCTCGTCAGTGACCGCAGCAGGAACCGCCATCCGGCAAGCAGGCTGTTTCAGGCAAAATCTCTTTCCAGGCCGCATACGCCTTGATTGCCCACTCCTCTCCGGGACAGCCCTGCATGGTCATGGCTACATTAAGAAATTCTATAAGCTCTTCCTGGCTGGCACCAGCCTCTTTGGCCATCTTGACATATGCCTTAATGCACGGTTCGCAGCGGATGGCAACGGATATGGCAAGGGCTGTAAGGAGCTTATATTTCCCTGCCACATTCCCATCGGCATATGTTGCCTCCCTTGCCCTCATGATGCCGCCTGTTACTTTTGGGCTGAGCCTTCGCATCTCGGCAAAAAGGGATTCCTGGGTCTCTTCTTTGTTAAGTTCAATCTCTGTCATTCTGGATTCCTCCCTAAGTGAAGCGCTACAGGTTAAGCCGGTTGATTTCTCGCTAAGTTCAATATCCTTCATTTTTGTTTCCTCCTTTACTTTGTTTCTAATAAGTGGGCCTTATATGTATACATGGCATTACTTGCAGAGGAGACTGCCCTTATAAGCTGATCAGGGGTCACCTTACCCTTCTCATACTTGATATCTGCCCGTCCCTCCGTTCTGAAAAAGCCTTTTAAGGTAACCCTGGCATCTATCACGCCACTCACCTTCATGATTGCCCTCTGCACCTCCTTTATGCAGTCGGAACATGTCATCCCATCTATATGGAATATCGCCTCTTCTGTATCCTTTCCTATAGCCCCTTTTGGCTCATCCGGGATTACCAGACGGGGATCTAACGCCATGTATGTCAAGAAGATCATTATGGCTAGGGTTGTAAGAAGCCTTACCTTTCTCATATCAAACCTCCTTTTACTTATAATCCGACATAGCTTTTATAGGGATATAAAATAAGTACTGTTACCAGGGCAGTGATGATCCAGAGGATCACCCTTGCCTTTCTTTTATCATCTATACCGCATCTCTCACCCTGGCAATCTTCCTTCCTGTATGCCTTATAAAACCCGACTCCAAGGAAGGCATATGTAATACCTATAAATATGGGCCTAAATGGGGTAAGCCATCCTAAAGACCTTGCTGTATCTGCAAGGATGCCTGAAGCTCCTGCCCCTACTCCCAAGGCTGCAAAGAAGACAGGTCCTATGCAGCACACGGATGCGAATAATGCTGAAATAAGTGAACCGGCTGTGGAAAACCTATTTTTCATTCTTCTCTTCCTTACATGAGGCGCAGGCCATCTGCCCTGCCTGTCTCTCTTTGTATCCCCCGTATGCCATCAAGATAAGGAAGAACCCTAATGCAGGGAGAAGGACATAATCGAGGTATCCTGTAATGGCCCCGAGTCCTACTACGCCTAATAGGATTACCAAAATAGGCGTAAAACAGCAGATAGCCGCCACAACAGAACCTACTATCCCTGTTTTTAAGATCATGTTGGTCTTCTTTTCCATCAATATTCCTCCTTCCCCCGATGGTTTTCGGGGGGCCGTATCGAAGCATCGGCCTACTTAATAACCTTTAATGGCATTCGAACAACCTTCCCCTTTACTATCTCGCAGGATAAAACCGACTCCAGGAGAGATCTTACATGTTCATCAGTAATTGCAAGCAGTTTCGAGATCCTCTTGTCCCTGATCGAGTAGATAACTGATTTCCCATTCTTCTTTGATTTTACAAGACCGCAGTTTTTAAGGCAGGAAAGGTGGTGGGATATCAGGTTCTGTTCCTTTCCAAGCTTTGCCTGGATATCGGTAACAGACATCTCCCCAAACTCTATGAGCATCTCAATGATCTCAAGCCTTGTCCTGTCTCCTAATGCCTTAAAGAGATGCTCCCTTGCAGTTATAAGATCGCCGTCAATCATATTGCCTCATATATCAACATATATTGATATAATATCATAATGGAAATTAGCATGTCAAGAAAAGATTTAAACTGCTTTAAACTAATAATGCAAAATCAAAAAAAAATTGTTTCATTTTGTTTTTTGAAGGTGTGCCCTAT
>JACRHA010000111.1 GCA_016234185.1 Nitrospirota bacterium | reverse complement strand
TTAAAGATAACGGCAGCGATAATGAGAAAAGAACGGATGCTTCCAGCCCCAGGGTGAGATTAAAGAGATAAGGGACTATTGCTGTTTCTTATAAAAAGGTTTACTGACTCAGAAATCTAAAAAGAGTTTTTAGACAAGCTCGTTGTCCCTATATTTCCCTAGATAAGCTAAGAAAAGATCTCTTTTGCTGTGGCTTGAGATCCTAATGAAGAACCCTGTAGCTTGCTACAGGGTTCTTCATTCCTTCATGGCCGGCGCTCTTAAAATTTAAAACCCATATTCTGCACAAGGTGTTGACTGCTATGGATAATATTGCTATAGTCTCCTTATGAATGATAGGTGGATGCCATGCACGATAAAATTGTGGAACTTATTGCCAGCCTTAATACTATTTTTGACTATCTTTTTCGGCTGTGCCACAAAGGAACCTGATTATGGCGCAGATATACGTTCAGAATTGGGGGTCGATGAAAATATCCCCCAGGCAACCGAGGGGAGCATAGAGAGGTATTATGACCCAATTACCATATTAAAGAGGGGTGAGGCCTTCTACGGAAAGGGGGAATATTCGGAGGCAATAGATGAATATAAACACTTTGTGTCCCTTCATGCCCGTCATAAGTTTGCAGATTATGCCCAGTTTAAACTGGGCATAAGCCATATAAAACTGTCCAGGACAACAGACAGGGACCCGGAACCATTTAAAAATGCCCTCCAGGCCTTTAAAAAACTGCTGGCCGATTATCCCACTACAAAATATCAGACCGAGGCAACAGAGAAGATTAAATTCTGCCGTGAGAGTCTCGCAAAACACGAATTATATGTGGGCAGTTATTACTATAACCAGGAAAAATATAATGCTGCGATTTACAGATTCAAGAGGATTACTGAAGAGTATGGCGATACAGTGGTGATGGATGACGCACTTTATATGATGGCAATCTCATACAGAAGGATTGGTGATATTACCCTTGCAGAAAAAAGCCTGAGAGACCTATTAAGCAATAACCCTGACTCCAGACAAAAGAAGAGGGCAGAGAAACTCCTTACCAGCCTGAATGGAAAAAAGAATCTGTAATATTGATACCTGCAAACAAGACTCATAAATGATCTGATTTAAAATATTGCTTCTTACCCTCCTCCTCCCTTGAACACATTGATCAGGTTCCACCATGGGAGGAAGATGGCAAGGGCAAGGAAGAGTATGACTCCTCCGATGACTGTAAGGAGTATAGGCTCAATGGACGAGGAGAGATTACGCAAGGCATAATCTACATCGGTATCATAATAGTCCGATACCTTCATCAGCATCTCCTCCATCCTGCCCGACTCCTCACCTATTGCCACCATCTGGATAACCACCGGAGGGAAGACCTTACTCACCCTCATCGGCTGCACAATCCCCCTCCCCTGCCTGACGCTGTCCCTTATATTATCCACGGTTCTTGAAATTATTACATTCCCAACAGTATTCGATACTATCTCAAGGGTCTGGAGGATCGGTAGGCCGGACCTGGTCAGGGTTCCGAATACCCTCGAAAACCTCGACATGGCGGTCTTTAAAAAGATCGGCCCAAATACGGGAAGCCTTAGCTTCAGGCTATCCAACCGGACCCTTCCTTTTTCTGTCCTTATATACCACCTTATGAGGAAAACCAGAGTAATGATTGAGACTAATCCTACATGCCAATAGTTTATGACAGCATAATTGATTCCTATGAGTATCCTCGTAGGGAGAGGAAGCTTTACCTTGAAATTTGCATATAGGGCCGCAAACCTTGGTATCACAAAGGTAACAAGTATTATAAATGCCACAACCAGGGAGAAGATGACGATCTTGGGATATCTTGTGGCCGCATTGATCCTTGCCCTTGTTTCTGCCTCATGCTCTGCCAGGGAGGCAAGTCGTTCCAGGATCTCATCAAGGACACCGCCTGCCTCACCTGCCCTTATCATGTTGATATATAGATTACTGAATATATCCGGATGCTTGGCCAGGGCATCTGACAAGGAACTCCCTCCCTCCACATCTTTCCTGACGTGAGTTATGACCTTCCTGAGCCTCTTGTTCTCTGTCTGTTCTATCAGGGCATCAAAACTTGCAATAAAAGGAAGACCTGCGCTTATCAATGTGGCAAGCTGTCTTGAGAAGACTATCATATCCTGGGCATGTACAACCTGAAACCTCTCGAAGAAATCAGGGGAGAATATCCCCTCTTTTACCTCTTCGATTAAGACAGGGAAATAACCTAGGTTGTCCAACTGGCCCGCCGCCTCGTCCCTCCCTGCTGTATCGATGGTGCCTGTGAACAGGGCGCCATACTTATCCCTGGCCTTATAACGAAAGGTTGGCATAACGCTACTCTTCTACCTCTTGTGTTACCCTCAATACCTCCTCTACCGTCGTCTGCCCCTTCAAGGCCTTTTTTATCCCCTCTTCTCTCAATGTCACAAAACCGTTTGAGATTGCATGGGACCTTATGGCACTTGATGAAGCCTTGGACGCTATAAGGTTCCTTATCCCCTCATCTATACATAGGAGTTCGTAGATCCCGTCCCTCCCTGCATATCCGGTAGACCTGCATTCCTGACATCCCTCTCCCTTCATAAAGGAGACATCAACCATCTTTAATCCAAGGCTTTTCAAGAGATCATTCGGCGGCTGATAGGCCTTTTTACACCGTGGACAGATCCTCCTGATAAGTCTCTGAGCCACTACACAAAGGAGTGATGAGGCGACGAGAAACTGTTCAGCCCCCATGTCCACAAGCCTGACTATTGCGCCTGCCGCATCATTTGTATGAAGGGTAGAGAGTACCAGATGCCCTGTAAGGGCTGCCTGGATAGCAATGGTGGCCGTCTCGCTGTCCCTGATCTCACCAACCATGATGATGTCCGGATCCTGTCTTAAGATCGACCTGAGGCCGCTAGCAAAGGTAACACCCACCTTGGGATAAACCTGCACCTGGTTTACTACCTTAAGCTGGTATTCTACCGGATCCTCAATGGTGATTATATTTTTGTCTATAGAGTTGATGCTGTTTAGCGCCGCGTATAATGTGGTTGTCTTGCCGCTTCCAGTGGGTCCCGTAACAAGGATCAGGCCATAGGGCCTCCTTATCATACCCGAAAACCTCTTGAATGTATCAGACGAGAACCCAATCTCCCCGAGTCCAAGTTTGATGCCGCTCTTATCAAGGAGCCTCATAACTATCTTCTCCCCGAATATAGTCGGAAGCGTAGAAATCCTCAGATCTATATCCTTCTCCCCTATCCTCATCTGTATTCTGCCATCTTGCGGGACCCTCTTCTCGGAGATATCGAGGTCTGCCATAATCTTTATTCTTGATATAACCCCTGCGTGAAGATGCTTTGGTATAGACATCACCTCATGGAGCATTCCATCTACCCGGTACCTGATTCTCAACAGATCCTGATCAGGTTCAATATGGATGTCAGAGGCCCCATCCCTGACGGCCTGCATGATCATTGTATTTACGAGTTTTATTACCGGGGTATCGTCTGCTATCTTCTCAATGTCAGTGACCTGTTCTACAATAGTCTGGCCATAGCCCTCCATGTCCATATCCCTTGCCGCCTCTTCCATGGTCGTTTTCGAACCGTAGAACCTGTCTATGGCCTTTAAAAGGTCACCTTCCGTACTTACTACGGGGTGTATATCAAGCCCTGCAAGCCTCCTTATGTCATCTATGGCAAATACATTGAGTGGGTCTACCATCGCTACTGTAAGCGCCTTATCCCTTTTGGATATCGGCATCACCTGGTACCTCCTTGCCAATGTCTCGGGGATAACCTTGAGCAGATCCGGATCTATTATCAC
>JACRHA010000112.1 GCA_016234185.1 Nitrospirota bacterium | reverse complement strand
CGTAGGGATACCCTCCTTCCTGTATATCTCTGCCCCCCTCGGGTCATAGATACGGGCAACAACCTTTGGAACATGGAAGACCTCCTTCGCAACAACCACTGAAACAAGATTGCTATTCTCGGAAGGGGTGACCGCTACGAACCCGTCGGCCCTCTCTATCCCTGCTGCCTTAAGGACGTCAAGGTCAAAACAGATCCCCTGGATTGTCCGCCCTTTAAAACCCTTGCTAAGGCGTTTAAAATTCTCAGTCTCTTTATCGATGATAGAGATCTCATGCCCCTCAATTGAGAGTATATTGGCCAACTCTGAACCTACCCTGCCACACCCGGCAATGACAATCCGCATAAGTGTCACCTCCTTAAGTATCTCATTATAAGCTTCCTCATCTCTTCGACAAAGAAGAGGATCGGCATAAAGATCAATAGGAAACCCCATTCCTTGAGGCCTATCGGTGCATGTTCGAATATCTTCTGGAAGGGACTTACATATATAAAAAGATTTATAAGAATAATCTCCCCCAATACCCCGAGGAGGACCATCCGATTAGAAAATAGACCTACCTTGAATACAGAGACCCTCTCTGTCCTGCATGCAAAGACATTTGCGATCTGTGTGACAACAATAGCGGCGTGGGCCATGGTGGTTGCCTTTTGATAAATAATACCGGATCCTGCCATCGCCATGCCGGGCCTCCAGCCGCTCATCCAATAGACATAGAAGAAACCTGATATGCAGGCAATGGATTCAATTATACCGAGAAAACCGTATGCCCGCAGCATAAGCGGAAGGTCAAGGAGCCTCTTTTTCCTGGGACGTGGGGGTCTCTCCATTGTCCCCGGCTCAGGCCTCTCCATGCCGAGGGCAATGGCAGGGAGCATGTCTGTACCCAAATCTATAGCCAGGATCTGCATTACAGTTAGAGGGAGCGGAATCTTACCGCCTGACAGGACAAATACGATAAAGGGTATGATCTCAGGGACATTGCTTGCAAATATATATGTAACAAAACGCTTGATATTAGTATATATCGCCCTCCCCTCTTCTATTGCCTTGACGATGGTTGCAAAATTATCATTAAGGAGGACCATCTCTGATGCCTCCTTTGCCACATCTGTACCACCAATCCCCATTGCCACCCCTATATCGGCCAGCCTCAAGGCCGGGGCATCATTTACACCATCACCTGTAACGGCCACAATCTCGCCACTCTTCTTTAAGACAGAAACCACCCGCATCTTGTGTTCAGGGGCAACCCTGGCAAAGATGACATCTCCACTATAAATAGCGCCTGTCAGATCACTATCTCCCATCCGGTCAAGATCAACCCCCGTGATTATCCTGCACTCCTTATCCTTAACGATCCTTATCTTTCTGGCGATCGATTCGGCAGTCAGTCCATAGTCCCCGGTAATCATGATGATCCTGATCCCTGCGGTATGGCATAATCCTACTGCCTCCTCCACCTCGGGATGGGGCGGGTCCGTCATTGCCGCCAGGCCCAGGAAGACAAGCTCTCTCTCTACGGTCTCAACTGTCAGGTCTGATAGTTCATCTGGAAGCTCTCTGAAGGCTATGGCCAGGACACGCATCGCCTCCCGGGCAAAAGCATCGTTCTGCCTTAAGACCTCATCCTTTAACTCTTGCGGAAAGGGCTTGTTGCTGCCATCGATATAGATATGGGTGCATAGCTGTATGACCTCCTTTGGGGCCCCCTTTACATAGGCGATCCGTCTGCCCCTCTTATTATGGATAGAGGCCATCCTCTTCCTGACTGATTCAAAAGGAAGAAGGTATACCCTGGGCTCTGCCCTCCTAAGCACTTCAAGATCCAGGCCTGCCTTAGAAGCAACAACCAGGAGGGCCGCCTCAGTAGGATCACCCAGGATTGACCATGATCTCTTCTCTTCAGATGGAGAAAGCAGCCTTGCATTGTTGCAATAAACCGATCCCCTGAGAAACAGGTCTAGTCCCGCAATTTCAGCGACAGAAAGCCGGCGGCCGCCTGCCAGGAAATCACCCTTTGGTTCATAACCTGCGCCGGAGATATCGATCCTCCTGTTATTGGCAAATAACCCCCTCACTGTCATCTCATTCTTTGTCAGGGTCCCGGTCTTATCAGTGCAAATTATTGTTGTTGAACCTAACGTCTCTACGCTTGAGAGTTTTTTAACCAGGGCATTATGCTTTGCCATTCGCTGGACACCCAGGGCCAATGCGAGTGTTACAGTAGGAAGGAGTCCTTCGGGCACATTGGCAATGATGATGCCTATGGCAAAGACGAAGCCTTCAATGAACGACATACCCACCATGCTCCCAAGAACAAAGAATGATATCCCCATCCCTACGGCCAGGATGGCCACAATCTTTGTCACCCAGGCCATCTCCTTTTGAAGGGGACTCTGTTCCTCAACTACTGCCTGGGTAAGGGATGCAATCTTGCCGAATTCTGTTTGCATGCCCGTAGCTATTACCACTGCATTACCTGTTCCTGAGGCCACGCTTGTCCCGGAAAAAATAAGGTTCGGGATCTCAAGGCGTTGGAGCATCTCCTCAAGCACGGGATCTGCAATCTTTCGAACGGGAACAGATTCACCTGTAAGGATGGAGTTGTTCGTTCTTAGTTCAAATTCCTCAATGAGCCTTCCATCCGCCGATACAATATCCCCTTCTTCTAAAACCAGGAGATCGCCCGGGACAAGATCCCTTGCCGGGATCTGCATAATCTCTCCCTCCCTGATCACCTTCGCATTCGGTGCAATCAGGCGCTTTAAGGCCTCTGTGGCTCTATCTGCCTTAAACTCCTGCCAGAAGCTGAAGATGGCGTTGATCACTATTACCGCAAAGATCGCCCAACCGAGTTCAGGCATATCGGCAACGAAGGAAAGAATGCCGCCTACCCAGAGGAGGAGGGCAAAGAGATGAATGAACTGATCAAGAAATCTAATGACCAAAGACCTTTTCTTGATCTCTGAGATCTCATTAGGGCCGTAACTTTCTAATCTTCTTTTTGCCTCATCTCTGCTCAGACCATCAGAAGACGACTTAGTTGCCCTATATACCTCTCCGGCAGAGAGTTTATATATATGTTGCGGTTCAGACTCCATCTTCAGAAATCCCCTCTCTTCCACCTCAAAAAAAAAGAAAGGCTCTCTTCACGCAGAAAAGAAGCCTTTCTTTATCATCTTCCATAACCCCCTCTTCACGCCTGCGAAGTTAGCTGACGGGTTTGGGTCAGGAGATTAACCCATGCAGGGCATTTATCCGCCTCTGCATTCACCCCAATTTATGGTTCCTCCGCCCCTAAATATTTAGGGTTAGGCTTTTTAGTTTTAAAACAAAAATGAATATACATCTGTTGTAAATAGATGTCAAATTGTCCTCTCAATTGGACAATTTTATGTTGCCTGCACCGGATACCAATTCGCATTCAACAGGATACCAAGGCGGCGAGGAGG
>JACRHA010000109.1 GCA_016234185.1 Nitrospirota bacterium | reverse complement strand
AACCCGGCAATTTAACAACTGTCATGCCCGAATGCTTCTATTGGGCATCCATCCCCACGATTGAATCGGTAGGGGGTGTAATGGATTCCCGCTAAAATCCTGCGGGAATGACAATTTTAATAAAAGAGGTATTTTCAGGTGGAAAAAGAGGTCGAAGGATTTATCAGATATCTTGAGGTAGAGAGAGGGGCATCTGAACACACTGTAAAAGGTTATACCTGCGATCTGAGGATGTTCTCTGAATACCTTAAGAAAAACGGAGGGGCTATCAGGCTTGCCGCTATAGATCATATAATTATCAGGGGGTTCCTGGCTGAGCTCCACAAAAAAGGCGAATCAAGAAACTCACTGGGCAGGAGGCTCGCCTCTTTGAGAAGTTTTTTTAGATATCTGAACAGGGAGGGGATCATAGAGATAAATCCGGCAAAGATGGTCTCAAGCCCGAAGAGAGAAAAGATGCTCCCATCCTTTCTTACGCTTGATGAGGCAATCAGACTCATGGAATCAGCGGACGGCAAAGAGAAATTCGGCTTGAGGGACAGGGCTATACTCGAGACATTCTACTCTGCCGGTATAAGAGTGAGCGAGCTCGCATCCCTTAACCTTGATGACCTTAACCTTGGTGACGGCCTGGTAAGGGTAAGGGGAAAGGGTAAAAAGGAGAGGATCGTACCGCTAGGTTCAAAGGCGATAAAGGCCATAACGGAATATGTAAATAGGATACAGGATACAGGATACATGATACATGAATCCCCTACACCCTACCCCCTACACCCTGTCTTTCTCAACAGGTTCGGCAGGAGATTGACAGCAAGAGGCATCGAGGGTATAGTAGCAAAATATGTTAAGCGGATAGGTATGATACGCCATGCCACACCACATACCCTGAGGCATACCTTCGCCACCCATCTTTTAGATGGCGGGGCAGATCTAAGATCAATACAGGAACTCCTGGGACATGCAAGTCTCTCTACGACACAGAAATATATACATTTAAGCATGGACAAGCTAATGGAGGTGTACGACAAGACCCATCCCCGAGGAAAAGAACATGGAAAAAGGAAGACGAGAAAATAAAGACAGGATACGCAGCACAACTGTCATCTGCATAAGGCATAAGGGAATGGTCGCCATAGCAGCCGATGGACAGGTAACAATGGGAACGACTGTGATGAAGAATAATGCGAAGAAGCTGCGGAAGATGTATAATGACAAGATTGTGACCGGGTTTGCCGGGGCAACGGCAGATGCGCTCACACTCTTTGAGAAGTTTGAGGCAAAGATCGAGGAGTATAAAGGGAACATTACCAGGGCTGCTGTTGAGCTTGCAAAGGACTGGAGGACAGACAGGGTATTAAGGAGGCTCGAGGCGCTGCTTATAATTGCAGACAGGGAGCATTCTTTTCTCATATCAGGGACAGGGGATGTCATAGAACCGGAGGACGGTATCCTGGCGATAGGGTCGGGCGGGCCCTATGCGCTCTCTGCGGCAAGGGCGCTGGTATCCCATTCTGATCTTGATGCGGCAACTATCGCAAAAACTGCTATGCTGATAGCCGCTGATATTGATATATATACCAACAAGGAGATCATCGTAGAGGAGCTGAAGTAATGACGGAGATGGTAGAGGGTCTTGTCCCGAAAGAGATTGTTAAGGAGCTTGACAAATATATAATAGGGCAGAATAATGCCAAGAGGATGGTCGCCATAGCCTTGAGGAACAGGTGGCGCAGGCAGAGGCTTTCTGATGACCTGAGGGATGAGGTACTGCCTAAAAATATAATGCGGCGCGGGCCGACCGGCGTTGGGAAGACAGAGATATCAAGGAGGCTTGCAAAACTGGCCAAGGCCCCATTTTTGAAAATAGAGGCATCAAAATTTACTGAGGTCGGTTATGTCGGCAGAGATGTCGAGTCGATGATTCGCGACTTGGTTGAGCTCTCTGTAAATATGGTCAAGGCCGAACACTATGAGAAGGTAAGGGAAAAGGCGGCAAAACAGGCGGAAGAGAGGATCATGGATCTGCTGCTCCCTCCTCCTGCCATGAAACCACCCCCTGGTATATTCACTGAGGGAAGGGGTGAAGCGGTTACCCACGAGTTCCCGGAATCTTATGAGCATACAAGGGAAAAATTACGGCAGCAGCTGGCAGAGGGGAAGCTCAATAGCAGATTTGTCGAGCTTGAGGTAAAGGACAAGACCCTTCCCATAGGTGTAATATCCAACATAGGGATGGAAGATCTCGAGATAAACCTGAGGGAGATGTTCGGGGGTCTCTTACCCGGGAAAAAGAAGAAGGTCAGGATGAAGGTCCCGGAGGCGCTGAAGACCATTACCCAGGAAGAGGCCCAGAAACTGATCGACATGGATGAAGTAACAAGGGATGCCATTGCAAAGGTAGAGCAGTCAGGCATAATATTCCTTGATGAGATAGACAAGATTGCAAGCAGGGAAAGGGGGGCCGGTCCGGATGTATCAAGGGAGGGGGTCCAGAGAGACCTGCTTCCTATAGTTGAGGGGTCTACGGTCAGTACAAAATATGGAGTTGTGAAGACAGACCATATATTATTTATAGCTGCCGGGGCTTTTCATGTATCAAAACCATCGGACCTGATCCCTGAACTCCAGGGGCGCTTTCCAATCCGTGTAGAACTTGAATCCCTTGTAAAGGAAGATTTTATACGAATTCTCACTGAACCCAAGAATGCATTGATAAAACAGTATATAGCCCTCCTTGAGACCGAGGGTGTCAAACTTGATTTTTCAGATGATGCGATTGAAGAGATAGCATCCATAACGGTCTCCGTAAATGAGAGGGCCGAAAACATAGGGGCAAGAAGGCTTTTTACCATACTCGAAAAGCTCCTGGATGAGATCTCATTTAACGCCCCTGACTCAAAAGAGAAGGAATTTAAGATAGATTCAAACTATGTAAGGGAGAAGCTTGCCGGTATAATAAAGGATGAGGACCTTACAAGGTATATTTTGTAAATGATAAATGTCAAAATCCAAATTCCAAATGTTTGGACTTTGAGCTTTGACATTTGAACTTTAATTGTTTCAAACCTTGAACTTTGAAATTTGGATCTTGCAATTGCTTAAAAATGCATGATACAGAATCGATGGATAGACTGATAAAAAAAGCAGATATATTAATAGAGGCCCTCCCCTATATCCGGACATTCTTTGGAAAAACAGTGGTAATAAAGTACGGCGGAAAGGCAATGGTGGATGAAGAATTAAAGGAGACATTTGCTCAGGATGTTGTACTGATGAAATATGTCGGGATGAACCCTGTAATCGTACATGGAGGAGGACCGCAGATCTCCTCAATGATGAAGAGGCTTGGAAAGGAACCGCAGTTTATAAAGGGGATAAGGGTTACTGACAAGGAGACAATGGAGATAGTCGAGATGGTGCTGGGCGGCACCATAAACAAGGAGATCGTCACCGCAATAAACAGGCATGGCGGAAAGGCTGTCGGTCTGACAGGAAAGGATGGCAGACTGATTACTGCAAGACAGATTGAACTGGATAGACCAAAGAAAAATAAGGCAGGATCCCCTGACATGGGGATGGCCGGAGAGGTCGAGGAGGTTGATCCAAGGCTCCTCTCCTGTCTTGAGGGGGACAGGTTCATTCCTGTGATTGCCCCTATAGGCGCAGACAGGGAAGGGAAGGGCTACAATATAAATGCGGATATTGCGGCAGGCTCAGTTGCATCAGCCCTAAAGGCAGAGAAGCTCATATTCCTTACAGACGTGAAGGGGATACTGGATAAGGATGGGAGGTTGCTTTCAACCCTCTCAAAGAAGGAGACGTCAAAGTTGATACGGGATGAGGTTATCAGCGACGGCATGCTCCCGAAGGTAAGGTCATGTCTTGCTGCACTTGAAGGGGGCGTAAAAAAGACGCACATTATCGACGGGAGGATTCCCCATGCCATCCTCCTTGAGGTATTTACAGATAAAGGTATCGGCACAGAGATAGTTTCGTAGATACCCAGCGAGCAAAGCGAGCGTTGAGTTGTAGGGGCGAGGCGCCGCCTCGCCCCTACAACCGGGCCTGGCCGGTGGAGGGGGCGACGCAAGCCCCTGCAATAGCATCATAACAAAAACATATGGAGTACGCGTTATGACTTCTTCTATCTACCAACTGGAAGGTTTTGATAATGAGGGAAGATACTTTGACAGGTCTGTTACAATATCAGCCTCAGGAGGTATCTTCTCTGTTTCTTTTAATTACGAGGGCCTTAATATCTCGGCCAATTCCTATCCTTCACAGGATGAGGCATTAAAGGGGTTGGCATATGAACTTAAAAAAGGGGGATTTAAGAAGATCAGGGCAAGGCTCAATTATATTGGCGACAGATATCTGGCCGAAAGGAAGCCCTGGGTCTATTTTCAGTAAACTGATCAGGTTGGTTCGGCTGCCATAGGCCGCCATTTAAAAAACATTGCATAGAAAAAACAACCTCTGATGAAACGGAAGGACATAGAAAAAAGGCGGCGTGAACTCTGGATTATCGCCATCCTGGTAATAGCCGTCTACTCTACCTCGGTAATAGCCCTGTCCTATTTTCTGGAAAGCAAAAGCACTTTCCTTATCTTCCTGGGGATCTTTTCTGTCCTCTTCTGCTTATATGTGGTCGACAAAGAACGGAGACTGATGGAATTAAACCAGCAATTGAGGATTGAAGAGCTCCAGACATTAGAGCAAGAGGTTACAATATCACTGCTGAACACAAAGCTCAAGGAGATCTCAACTCTCCATAAGGCCGTTGAAGCGGTGAGCATGGAAAAGGAACCCCATAAGGCGCTGGATAAGCTTTTAAAATCCGTTCTCGAATTGTTTAAGATAAGCAGAAGTTCGATCATGCTTATTGACGAAAAGGGTGAAACCCTTATTGTTGCAGCATCATCAGGCCTGGAGGAAAAATTCTTCAAACCCCAAAAGATAGGTGAGGGGGTAGCAGGATGGGTAGCCAAAACAGGAGAACCAATAATCCTGCCAGGCAGGGTAAAGGGGGGCCGCTTTATCAACTTTATCGATAAGGAGGCCGATATATTCTCTTCCCTTTGTGTCCCTTTGAGCCTGGGCGTTAAGGTAATCGGGGTTCTTAACTGCTCTTCTTTAAGCCATGAGAGGCATGCCTTTACGGAATATGACCTGGAACTCCTCTCCGTATTTGCCCACTATGCATCGGTAGCCCTTGAGAATGCCCAATTGAGGTCTAAATTAAAGAAGGATCCGCATCATCAGTAGAGTCTGCCTTTCTTACTGTGCATACTGCCTGGGCAGCAATCCCTTCTCCCCTTCCGATAAAACCGAGGCCCTCATTCGTTGTCGCCTTTATATTTACACACCCTATATCGAGTCCCAGCAAGCCTGATATATTCTCCCTCATCCCCATGACAAAGCCCGATACCCTGGGTCTTTCAGCAATTATTGTCGAATCGATATTAAGCAATATAAATCCCCTTCTTTTTAGCAGCCCTGCCACGTCCTCAAGGAGCCTCATGCTTGAAATATCCTTGAATCGTATGTCATGGTCCGGGAAGTGCTGACCGATATCCCCCTCTCCTATTCCGCCAAGCATTGCATCGCACATGGCATGGAGCAGGACATCTGCATCCGAATGACCGGCAAGTCCCTCCTCGAAAGGAATTTCAATGCCGCCTAAGACCAGCCTTCTTCCCTTGCAGAAGCGATGAACATCATATCCTATGCCTGTTCTTATCATCTCCCGGGCCACGGCCTTATCACAGCACCAAGGCAGGGCTCACTTTATCAAGCATCCTTTGGGCAAGAATTATATCCTCGGGGGCAGTAATCTTGATATTGGAATACGCGCTTTCAATCACCTTTACCTTATAGCCTATTCTCTCGACCAGGGAGGAATCATCAGTAGCAGAGAAGTTATCCAGAAAGGCCCTGTGGTATGCCTCCTTAATGATCTCCAGTCTAAAGGCCTGGGGTGTCTGGGCAAGCCAGAGGTTCGATCGGCTTACGGTCTTTTCTATAATACCCTTGTCTCCTGCGTATTTCATGGTGTCCCTTACGGGTATTGCCGCTACGGCGCCGTCAGAATATCTGGCAGTCTTTATCGACTTTCTTATTATTTCAGGGGTAACAAAGGGCCTGACAGCATCATGTATAACTACAATACCGGTCTCATCGTTTATCTCTTTGAGGCCGTTATAGACAGACTCCTGACGGGTCTTACCCCCAAAGACGATCTTCAGTACCTTCTTTAACTTACACCCTTCAATGATCTTCTCGCAATAACCCTCATCTCCCTTATGGACTATAAGATTGATCTCGTCAACCTCAGGAAGGACATCAAAGACCTTAAGTGTATAAACAAGCATAGGAAGGCCATTGATAGTAAGAAACTGCTTCGGCCTTTCTGTTCCCATCCTCTTCCCGATCCCGGCAGACGGGATAAGCGCTGTAACCTTCAATCCTTCACCCTATTTAAAGGGGCTTGCGTCGCCCCCTCCAAAGGCAAAGCCTTTGGAGCCTCCCCCTCAACGCTCGCATCCGCTCGCTGTGAACTACCTTCTACAGATGATCGTCGCCTCCCCTTGGGCGCTCGCTTTGCTCGCTGGGTAGGGCAAGCCCTGCCCCCTACAACAGCGTAGGTTGCATTTATCTTACAGATTGCAAGATGGAGCTCTCAGTCTCCTCCTTCAGGCGCGAAAAGATCATCCTCCCTGCCGTGGTCTGAAGTACACTCGTTACCACAACATCGGCATTCTTTCCAATAAGCCTGCGCGCCTCATCAACAACTATCATAGTACCATCATCAAGATAAGCAATGCCCTGACCAGCCTCCTTACCCTCCTTCAGGACAAAAACCCTCATGCTCTCACCGGGCAGCACAACCGGCTTTAAGGCATTGCACAGCTCATTTATATTTAACACCCTGACCCCCTGGAGCTCCGCCACCTTATTCAGGTTAAGATCGTTCGTAATAACCTTGGCATCCAGTTTTTTGCCCAGGGCAACTATCTTTGAGTCAACATCCTTTATATTCGGAAAATCCTCGTCAATTATATTAACATTTATATCAGCCATCTTTTGTACCCTGTGGAGGATATCCAGGCCCCTTCTTCCTCTGGCCCTCTTCATAGAATCGGAGGAATCTGCGATATGCTGCAGTTCCTGAAGGATAAACTGGGGCACTATAAATACACCTTCAAGGAATCCTGTCTCGCACAGGTCGGCTATCCTGCCGTCGATAATCACGCTTGTATCAAGGATCTTTTTGTTAGATTCAGCCGGGGTATCATTCAACATCCTCCTTATCTCCGTAGGAGAAAACTCTTTCCCGGCCTTTATGCCAAAGGCAAGCCCGAGGTATCCGAAGGATAAAAGAAGGAAAAACCTCCATGGAAAATAGAGGAACTGATCCTCATTAAAAATGGAACCGCTCAGAAAACTTAGCAGGCTTGCAGAAAGGATCCCAAGGAGCAATCCCAGAAAACCCCCTAAAATGGTCCTTATATCAACCTTTTTTAATTGGTATTCAAACAACAAGACTACCGCACCTGTAGAAAAACCTGCAAAAAGACCTAAATAGCCGCCTTCAGCCAGATCCATTATATTAGAGAAGAGGGCCCATCCAAGCAGAGAACTTATTAAAATAAATATAGCCCTTAAGATCATTTTATATCACCACCTTTTTATTGTATTTTATTACGCCATAACCCTATGGTTTTGCGATAATAAAGCTCTTTCTTCCCGCTCTTGTTACAAGGATAAGTGCCGATTCATTGGCCTTTATCCGGGAAACGACTGAGTCGAAGTCCTTGGTATTCCTCACTGGTTTCCTGTTTATCTCTGTTATCACATCCCCCTCCTGCAATCCAGCCCCCTCTATCGGACTCCCTGGAATTATACTTGTCACAACCACACCCGTTTCTCCCTTGGAAAGACCAAGCTCCCTGGCAATATCAGGGGTTATGTCGGCAACCTCAAGTCCTTCCAATACATTTCCGGCCACTCCTTCTGACCTCTCCTCCCCTGACACCTGGGCCTCCGCTGGAAGTTCGCCTATGGCAAGCTCTATCTCCTTTTCCCTCTTATCCCGCATGATCTTAAGCCTTACCTTTTTTCCTATAGGGGTCTGGGCAACCATGTTCCGCAGATGGTTTGGTTCATCAACTACCTTCCCGTCATACTCCGTTATCACATCTCCCCTCAACAGCCCCCCCTTTCCAGCAGGGCTGTTTGCCGCCACATCACTGACAAGGACCCCTTTATTGTCCTTTAATCCAAATTCCTTTGCCAGTTCCTGACTTATCACCTGGATCGAGACACCGAGCCATCCCCTGACAACCTTTCCCGACTTAACAAGGCTGTCAACAACTGCCTTGGCCATGCTGCTCGGCACAGCAAAGCCTATGCCCATATAACCGCCGCTCCGGCTGAATATTGCTGTATTGATACCTATTAGTTCCCCCTTAACATTCACGAGCGCCCCACCGGAGTTTCCCGGGTTGATCGCTGCATCGGTCTGAATAAAGTCTTCATATTCTGCTATTCCAACGTTGGCCCTGCCTACGGCACTTATAATCCCTGCTGTGACCGTCTGATTCAGGCCGAAGGGATTCCCTATGGCCAGGGCATATTCACCCACCTGGAGCTTATCTGAATCACCCCACGCAAGAAATGGAAGGTCCTTGGCCTCGATCTTTACCACAGCAATATCAGACTTAGGGTCTGTACCAATGAGTTTTCCCTTGAACTCCCTCCTGTCCGACAATAGGACTACTATCTCATCGGCCTGGGAGACTACATGATTATTCGTCACTATAAGCCCACCCGGATCAACGATAACGCCCGATCCGAGAGATTGCTCCTTTCTCTCCTTTGGAACCCCGCGTCTTTGGAACTCATCACCAAAAAACCGCCGAAAGAAGGGGTCCTCAAAGAATGGATCAAGCGGGGATCTGCCGGGACCCGCCACCTTTCTGGTGGTTGATATATTTACCACTGCCGGCGTTGCTGTCTTTGCAACATCAACAAAACTCTGTCCTGTAAATGGCAGGGGCACTGAAACCTTCCTAACCCCTTCATTTACAGCCTCTCCGCTTGAAAACAGACCGAGGTCAGAAGATATGATCATCCCTGCTGTGATACCCAGGCCAATAAGGAGGATTGCGAGAAGAAGACCTTTAATTCTTTTACGGTGTAAAAACTTATTCATAAATCCCTCCGAAATGATATAAATCTGCAGAATTATTTATAATTTAATCATAATGTTATTTAAATTATACTATCCCCAAAAGGAAAAGTAAACCCTTTTGACAGGATTAACCTGCCCCTTAAACTATGTAATCAGTTACATACTGCTACCTCCTATTTCAGACCTTAGTTACTTGTATTTCTTCTTGTTTACGTTATAATTCATTATAAACTATGAGAATTGTATTGTAAAATAATTGGCATCTTTATTGCAGTAAAAGGCAAGTATGCGATACATAACTAACAAAAATGGATTTACCTTAATAGAATTAATGGTGGTACTGGCAATTATAGGTATTATGGTAATGATTGCAGTTCCAAGTTATATCGCGTTGCTGCCTTCACTTCGCATAAGGGAGGCATCAGGGAACCTAAGCTCTGCGCTAACAACAGCCCGATACAGGTCTATCTCAAATGGGGTGGAGTTCAGGGTGCTGTTTGACCCTAGTGCAAATACCTATCAGATTGATAAAGGAAATGCCTACACCGGATCTGGTGTATGGGCAACAGAGTCGGCAGCACAAACCTTACCTCCGGGGATAACATATCTGGTGTCAGATCTACCGACAGATGGAGGGGGTAACTATATCTGCGTTTTCGGTCCCGACGGCAGGATGAAAAATTTTACGAGCAATACACATAATATTGATATTACGAATCAAAAGGGGAAACTCTACAGGATTCAGATAACAGCAAGAACAGGATATGTTCAGACAATTAAGACATAGATATCAGGAGATATGCAATGAATATTCTATTTAAGACCGAAAGGGGATTTACCTTGTTAGAGGTCTTAATTGCCTTAGCAATACTATCTATTGGTCTTCTGGGTATTTCAGGATTATATACCGCACAGATGATGTCTAATAGCCTCGTTAAAAGGGGTAGTACGGCAAATAACATCGCCCTCGATATGATAGAACAGGCAAAGAATGTCCCCTTTTATGCAATGAGGAGCGCAAACGCCTCTGCACCTTGCCAGATAGCAAGCGGGGATCCTAATCTTGCAGGGGTGGTAGACTGTCTTCGGGCTAATAATGGGAGCGCTCAATACAATGTCTTCAATAACGATGCAGACTATGTAAATATCAATACACTCTCAGGTTATAGTGGAGGAAACGTGACGATGAAAATTAAAAGAACCATCACTGTGACCGCAGAACAAACAGACGGATTTGGGGATATTACCTTAAAAGATATCTCAGTCAAGGTCGAGTGGATAGATCCGGGGAACCCTGTCAAGATTCATAGTGTCCAGTTTGCAACCATAAGGGACCGAGGGATTTTATAGATAATTGTACAGACATATTTGGAGAAAAACTATGTTGGTACTTAACAAAAAAGGTTTTACCCTAATTGAGTTGATGATTACCCTGGTGATCTCCAGTATCGTTGTCGCTGCCATTTATGAACTCTATACTTCTTATTACAAATCATCGGTAATACAGAGCCAGTTGACCCAATTACAGCAGAATACAAGGAATGGTATCTTTGATCTGGAAAGGGATATTCGAATGGCTGGATATGGCATAAATACAGTCAATGGCCAGGTAACCTTTGTTACGGCCGCCCCATACGAAATAATCTTCAATGCCGACATTGATAGCTCTGGTTCTCTCTTGGCCATAAAACCTGGCGTATCGCCGGGTCAGGTTCCTGCAAACCCTGCAGTTGCCTCAGGCGTCGTTGCCTATAATCCCGGCGTAGATTATAGTTCAGGAGGCACCGGGGCAGAGACCGTCAGGTGGACCCTCGACTCTAATGATGATGGAGTAATTGACAATAATGACAGGATGAATACCATTGATCCCAATTCCACAACAAACCCTAATCTTTATCGCTTATACCGCCAGCCCTTTGGCTTTAATGGAGCAAATAATGGCAGCAGTTTTACAGGGGCAGGCAAAAGTATACCCATAATGACAGAAGGGGTTAGGGGACCTGAACCTTACCCCGATGGAACGCGTCCCATACCGCTATTACAATACTGGATCAGGGAGGATAAGAATCAGGATGGTATTATTGATTCAAAGGTTGGGGAGAGGGATGTAAATGGAAATGGGGTTATTGATGAATACCTGTGGGGTGATGACGGCTCAAATGGAGGCACTGCTAACAATGGGAAATTAGAACAGGGAGAGATCACGGCGCTTCTTACCGGCAATGGTGGAAGACCAAAGACATTATATATGTCAAACACCTCCGTAACAAATAATAATGGGGACATCCGCGCAGTAGCAACCCCCACAACCCTTGCCAATGAGTTAGCCAACATAAGCAGGGTTTCCGTTACATTAACAGCAGAGACATTAAGGGTTGATGAGAATTACAGTGCCTCAGCTCATGGCGCCGCTTATAAGTATCATGATATGACGGTCACATCAGAAATAGATCCGAGGAACCCTGTTGTACAGGTGGTGATCTCGCCGTCGCTGGTGCTCTCTGCAAGCCCTCAGACACTATCGTGCCCGTTTGCAGGTGTATTCTCAACTATTACGGCAACAACGCAGGATGACCAGGGTGGTCCAATTGCAGGAATCCAGATCAATTTTGCTGTAACAGGGGGCAGTTTTGATAATCTTAGTTCGGTTACCACTGCTACTGGAACTACAAATAGCAGCGGGCAGGCATCGGTCTCCCTTTATAACATCGCAGGTGTTGGCGGTTCTGCAACAGTTATTGGTACTGGCACCATAATAGGCAAGAGCTATAGCGGTCTGACAACTGTATATTATTCGAGCGGACCTGCCAACACCGTAACAGTAGGAGCAATTCCTGCCGCCCTCCCCTCTGATGGGATCAGTAAGTCCACTATCACTGCTACGCTCTTAGACTCGTGCGGCCTGCCTGTAGCAGATAATACGGCAGTCAATTTCTCCATAGCCACCAGCCCCTCAGGGATAGGCGGCGGTCTTAACCCGGCAACAGGACTAACAACCGGTGGAAAGGCCACTACAATACTCACATCTGGAACCAGCGATGGAACGGCGACAATTACGGCAACAGAACCTGCTACCACAAAATCAGGGTTTGTTAATGTGCCATTTACAACATGTTCCCTCGCTGTAGTGCCAACATATAATGCAATAATGGGGGATGGCGCCAGCAACACGCCTGTAACGGCAACCTTAAAAGACCTCAGCAACAATCTGGTGAGCGGCATTCAAATAGACCTTGTGACCACAGAGGGCACCTTTAATCCATCCACACAGGTAAAAACTATATCAGGCACAACAAATATCAGCGGCCAGGTAGGCGTATCTCTAACCAGCAGCCCTTATCCGCATACAGCAGATATTACCGCCAGTGTCCCATCGAATGCCGCCCAGTGCGCGAATAGCGTTGGAACGGCGCAGGTCCAGTTTACGGGGTGTAATGTTACTGTACTAGCAAGCCCATCCTCTGTACCGTTGGGAGGCCCCACCACTGTAACAACTACCTTTATCGACCCATCAACAGGTCTGCCCATTGCTTCTACGCCTGTCAGTCTATCCCTTGACAACCCTTCATTAGGCTCCCTCTCCTCTTCATCCGGAACGACAAACGCCAGTGGGCAGTTTACTACGACATTTACTGCCAATAATTCTACCCCTGGTACGGTCCGCATAACCGCTGTAGGCGCGTGCGGGGAAGGTGAACTTGACCTGTCAATAAAGAGCTGCAATGTTGTCATTTCTGCAAATCCGAAATGGATACTGCCAAATGGTACCAGCACATCAGCTATTAGCGCCACTGTTACCGATTCGCAGACGAATAATGCCATAGCAAATGAGAATGTGACCTTTTCTTTGACAACAACCCCGGGGGGTATAGGCGGGTCATTGTCACCAACATCCGCAACGACCAACTCGAGCGGGATAGCCACGACAACCCTTACCAGCGGGACATCTTCCGGTACAGCAACCATCAATGCCGCAGCCTTTTGCGGCACAAGCTCTACTACTGTTGATTTTAACTCCTGGAGCATTACCCTCTCTGCAAGCCCAACAAATATAAGCAGCGGCGGCGGAGGGGGCGGCACATCGACATTAACGGCGACTACTTACAGCAGCGGGGTAGTTACCCAACCACCTGTTGGTTCGCAGGTGAGTTTCAGTTTTGTCTCTGGTAATCAGGGGGCTGCCATCAGCCCTACCCCTGTAACCCCATCTGCCGGCATCGCTGCATCTACCCTCACGAGCGGTTCAGGTACAGGTACAGTTACGGTAAAGGCTGAGATTACAATCAGCGGGGTTTCCGTAAATGCGACCCAGGATATTACAATTACCTCTACCGGCGGCCTAATCACCTATGTCTCCGGGAGCTCCGGGACCTGTGGTGGTGGACATGAGAAGGCAGGTTTTATAGTAGAAAACGACCATTCAGACTTTGCAACTATCCAGAGCATGACAATATCCTGGGATAAGGCCGGGGCATTTTTGGACAAGATAAAATCAGAAGGTAATCCACCCAGTAAAGGCTGCAGCGGAGGAACCAATGTCTGGGAATTCGATAAATGTGGCGGGAGCGGAACCAGGGCCTCATCAGGCAGCACAATATCAACTACCTCATGTAAGGTAGTAAAAATAAACAAGGGTGCAACATACACCTTTAACGAACTGACATTCAAGGACACTAAAGGCAAGGATGTGGATATGCGGGGTGTAACATTTACCATAACTTTTAATTATACAGTTGGTGCAGATACAACGGTAAAGACGAGCACCATTACATTTACTACACCTTAGATTAAAGATTTTATGGAATGCAATTCCAATATAGAAAGAGGAGAATTCCTATGAAAAAGATAAAAATTAGCTTGAAAAATAATGATGGCTTTGCCTTGATAATAGCCCTCCTTGCCCTTGTTATCCTTACTGCCATAGGGCTTTCCGCACTTTATCTATCTAACACAGAGATCTCAATTACGGGAAACGAACGGTCGGCAAATCGCCTCCTCTTCCTTGCTGAAGGTGGCATAGATAAGGCAAACAATATCGTCTGGCGCGATTCGGGTTTTGGATCGGCCACAACCGTAAGTTTTACACCCCTGGATAACTATATCAATGGCCTTGGGGCCCTTCCCGCTCTCCTGGTTAATGTTGATACAGGTGCAAAAAACAGATATAAGGTCGCAGTGACCGGCTACGGCCCTGATCCTGCTACTGGTGATAAGGTCGTGACCTATATCTCAACGGGCTGGTACGATAATAATAACAACCAGTCAGTGGACCCTGATGAACCTCAGAGGGCAGTAGAAGCAAAAGTCAGGTTCTCCTATACATCCTTTGAGTTTCCCTATGGTGTTCTGACCCAGAATACCGAATGCCTCTTATGTCATGCCCAGATAAATGGCGATGTGGTCTCCCTGGAAAGTGTGACCATCAGAAAGGAGAATGAGGCCTACTCAATTATCAACGGGAAGATCTATACCGCCGGCATTACCAATCTGGATGCGCCCTTCAAAGATAGCAACGGTGTCTATCAAACGGCTGATGGGACGGCTGTAGATAGCGGTGGTCATCCGGATAAGGATGGTGACGGTAAGTTTTATTCGAAGGTTGTGAGCGCATATTCTGATGGTAATGGAGATTATAGTACAGTAGAGGGGAATAATGAGCAGCCCATAGATATTACCACAGGTTATTCTGACCCAAGGTTCCCACTCGATGCGAACGGAAATCCAAGCTGGCCCAAGATAGAAGACCTAAGTATTTATAAGA
The DNA here is from genome assembly GCA_016234185.1 of Nitrospirota bacterium. GTDB lineage: Bacteria > Nitrospirota > Nitrospiria > JACRHA01 > JACRHA01 > JACRHA01. The sequence continues at coordinate 28,946 of JACRHA010000109.1, read as the reverse complement.
CCCAGGCAGCGGCCTATAAAGACGGCGCTGGTAGCTCTATAACCGGGGGAACAATAAAAGGGGTTTCTACGGGAAGCACATATTCCGGAGGTGCAGGCGCAACGACCATTGCAACGGTAAGTCAAACCTATGCAGGCAACCTGATCCTGGATGGCACTGCCTCCTGCATCGTGATAGATGGTCCTATTGTAGTAGATGGCGATATCGTTATAAAGGGGTGCGTGAAAGGGGCCGGGAATATCTATACAGGCGGGAATATCTATCTGGCAGGGGCGGTGACATATAGTGATGCATCCACAGATAAATTAGCACTGGCTGCCGGAGGAAACGTAGTTATGGGGGATTACAGACCTAAGGCAACTGCGTCAACCGGAGGCGGTGATTTTATAGATAAGCAGGCTAAGGAATTTAACTCAAAAACGGAAAGTTCAGGTATACCTTCTGGGGATCGAAGATACTATAAATGCAGTGATGGGACTATATGCAAGAATGGAGGGACTATAACCCCTGCAGGGGGAGACGAGGTCGTTGCTTATACACCTGAAACCTACACATCAAATAAGTGGATAACAACGAATGAGTATGCCGGCTCCTTCCTTGATCTCACTACCGGGATATCACAGATTGATACCCTTATTTATACCAGCAATGCCATCTTTGGAATAAATAAGGTGGGGCAAAAAAAGACAACGGTTAATGGGGCATTGGTCAGTGCTGATATAGGGATATTGATCCCTGGCCCTGATGGCCATGCTGTAAACTATGATCCGGCAAAGATCGGTCTTACGTTGAACTACGATGACAGGATGCGAAATTTTATGTTTATAGCGCGTAACCCAAAGAAGGAGGTCGTAAGCTGGCGTGAGGTAGCGCCACAGTAAACTAATTGTCTTTGTAGTCCTTAATATGATAATTTATAAAAATAATGCATCTCTACTAGTGACGGTGGAAGAATTGACTGAAAAACTTGGGGATCTTCTTGTGAAGGAGGGCCTTATAACAGAGGAAGAGCTTGCCCATGTCCTTGAAAGACAGCTTACAGTAGGCGGCCGCCTTGGCACAAATCTCATAGAGCTTGGATATCTAAGCGAAGAGGAGCTTGCAGGCTTCTTAAGCAGAAGGTTAAATATACCCTTTGCAAGACCCAAGGATTTTGACCAGATAGATCCCGATGCATTAAGGCTCATTACACGTGATCTGGCCAGAAAATTTAATATAATCCCGCTGCGAAAAGAGAAGAATACCCTGCATGTTGCCATGCTGGACCCGACAGATTTTGATGCGATAAATGAGATCGGTTTTATGACAAATTGTGCAATCAAGACATCTATTGCAGCAGAGGCAAGGATCCAGTTTGCACTGGAGAAATATTATCAGGTGAGCAGGAAATTGCGATATATATCGATCCTTGATGAGGAGAGGAAGAGGTTAACAGAAGAGGATATAACAGAACAGAAGAAACTCACCCCTGAAGAGCTTGACACATACCTCAAGACAGCAAAGGAAGACCTCCTTCAAACAAAGGAGAGGGAGGAGATCATAGGGATCTTGATGAAGAATATAGGCCTTGTCCTTGACAGGGCTATAATATTTATAGTTAAGAAGGGGGTTGTATCAGGGTGGAGGGCACATCCGTCTCATACTGAGAAGGAGACGCTGGAAGGCCTTGAGATCAGACTTGACCAGCCGTCGATCTTCCTTGACGTTATTGAGAGTAAAGAACCTTATAGCGGTCCACTCATCGCTACCCAGGGAAATCAGATCCTCCTGAAAAGGATTGACGATCGCTTTCCAAAGGAGGTAATTGCAATACCCCTTACAATAAAAGATCAGGTCGTGGCAATCTTATATGGGGACAATATTAAGTCCGGCAAGGGGATCTCCGAAATAGATTTCATTAAGAAGCTGGCATGGGCAGCGTCTATTGCACTGGAAATGTTATTGTTAAGAAAAAAATTAATGACCATCTAAGAGGGGGTTTATATTTGGGGCTTTTTAAACGACGAAGGTTCTATATCCATCCTATCCAGAAGAAGTATGCGCTCCTCACTGCTATCCTCCTCGCCACATATACATTCCTGATAGTCATAATCCTCTTTCTCCCGCCGGCAATAACGCTCATCTCAGGCTCGTCCCTTGAAGAGAAGGCACAGGCGGCCATGCAGTATATAGTGCTGGGCGAAAGGATATGGCCTGCAATCGCCATAAGCATCTCTATCCTCGCTATTATAAGTGTATATATCACACATAAACTTGCAGGCCCAATATACAGGTTTGAAAAGACGGCTAAAGATGTGATAGGCGGCGACCTCTCAGTGAGGATCAGACTCAGAAAAGGAGATGACCTGAAGGAGCTTGCCAACCTCTTAAATCAGCTATTGGGAAACATAGACAAATCAATGATGAATATAAAGAGGGTGGAGAGGGATGTGGGGGCAGATCTCCAGGGGATCCTGACGGATTTAAGTAGTTCAGATGGCTTAAATAACAGGCAGGATCTGATTGAAAGAATGGAAAGGATTGCCGAAAAGAATAAGGAGATCAGGGATCTACTGAAAAGGTTTAAGCTATCAGGTCAAAATGAAGAGAAAAGATAAGGGCTTTACCCTTATAGAGCTGGTATTAGTGCTCTTAATTACCGCTATTTTGATGGGAATCGCCATCCCTATATATCAATATTTCTTAAAGAAGGCAAAACAGGTAGAGGCACAGCTCGCACTGAAAGAGATCGTAAGGCTTGAAAGGATGTATTTCGCAGACCATGATCGCTATTCCGACAGCATCTCTGAAATAGGATTCTCGCCTATGCAACCCTTAAATTACTATACGATTGCCATTGAACCCATCTCAGATCCTAATAAATTTACAGCCAGGGCCGAAGGAAACTTAGATGGAGACCCGGATCTGGATATTTGGCTCATCAACGAGAAGGAAATCATTATCCACCTTGCCGAGGATTAGATAATCAATTATCCAATATCCAGGGCGACTATATAAGATGGCTCAAGCATGCTTGGGTGATAGGAGAGCTTTGTCCTTCTTATACTCTCAAGTCCTGAGTCGTCCATAGTGTTTATGAAACTGACACCTTCAAGTCCTTTGCATAATTCCCTGAAGATAAACTGAGGAAGCCCCCTGGCAGTCCTATCCACAATCTCAGACAGGACTGCAAAAATATCTGGGCCCAACCTGAAACCGAAGGTATATCCGGCCATATACCCATTGATCCTGACTACCCGGCCTATCAAATCAAGGTCATCATGATCTTTCATTGCCCTTCTGTGCGCGGAATATGAATCATAGAGCATATGCCTGTAAGTATTATCCTGATTTGACGCATACCTCTCCTTCATCCAGCGTATATATAGAGACAGGCAATCACCAAGATCAGAAGTCCGAAAGGGCTCATAGCTACAATTGAAACGGCTCAAGAAGCGATTAACTGAAGACCTCTTCCCTTTATAGGGGTTGCCTTTAAGCGATACAAGATCATCCCTCCTGTAAATATATTCGCAACCCTTCAATGCATGCCTGTATCCAGGCGATAAGATCTCTTTTAATTCCTTAGCATCAAGATCCTCAATCCGTGATACAGAGGGGTTTTTATTGACCTTAGCCATTATCTCAAATGCCTTAGCAGATGCCGTCCCTGGATTATTGCCTGCCGGAGGTATAGGCATAAATATGTTTTGGTCATATTCCGCAAAGACACAGAGGCATCCATCTATTATCTTCCAATAGTAGCTAAGGAGGTCTCCCCAGATATAATTTGCAATGAATGAATGGGATGATAGCCTGCTTGTGCCGAAGAGGAATTTATCAAAGACCGGCTTATCCTCTATGCTAAGCTTTTTGAGATAAGATGGGATCTCGTAGGGGCAGGCCTGTGTGCCTGCCCTGGGCGACCACACAGGGTCGCCCCTACATGGGTGAACGTATGGGGGACGTTGTCCCCCTCCGAGAGATATGATGACCTTCACATCTTCCTGATAATCGCCAATTATGCCCAAGACTGCCTCATAATCATCCAATGATGAGATAAAATCAGCGCAATACCTGACATCATCATGCCTCACATCTTCGGAAATTGGACACTTTGTGTCCAGACCGATAAAAAGACATGCCTCATTACAGGCCCTCATGACAGCCACCGGATATATCTTGCAATCAAGGGGCCTCATTTCATATATGGTACACTTATTTTCTTCGGGATCGAAAAAAGGACAAATATGCAAATTCCCATAAGGTATCAGATCTATCTTGCAGCCATCCAGCCTTTTGAATGGCACAGGAGAATTCCCGGCATTAATCAGCCTCCCTATCTCATCCCTTGAAAAATACGGCCGCAACGGGGATTCTTTATCAATAAACCTGCAACAGACATCACATTTAAAACAGAGATCTGATTCTACCAGAGGCCTCAGTGCAATAGTGTTGATATTATCAAAACACATTTTTTTATTATATCATACTGCACCGTTGCCCTACGGAATAGAGTATTATTACAAGAACAGGGATTGCAGTGCGTTTTATGCCATCCCCGACCCCTAAGATGTCATCCCCGAAATGTTTTATCGGGGATCTGGTTTTGAAGTTTCGAAGAAATATACCTAGATTCCCGATAGGATCATTCGGGAATGACAGATTTTCTTAGTGCGTCGGCTTGACATATGCTTCCTGAGTGGGGTATAAACTTATTCTAAAAGGCTTTAAATGTTCAATCCTTACCAAGGTTACAAGTTTATATCCATTCTTTTATTTTTGATCCTTACCTATTTTATCTTTCAAGGGTGCGCAAAGAAGGACCAGGATAGGTCATTATATTCCCAGAAGCCTGTCTGGACCAACTATCAGATAAATGGTAATGTATATGCCCTTGCCTTCGAGGAGAATTTTATCTGGGTCGGTACTGATAAGGGTCTCCTAAAATATGACATGATAAAAGACAGGATAACAGAGAGGTATGATGCGAAGAACGGTTTGATATCAAATGCAATAACAACGATTAAGATCGGCAAGGACGGCGCCAAGTGGATTGGGACCCATGGGGGAGGGCTGGCAAGATTTGATGGTAAGTCTTTTAAGACATATACAGTCCCTGACCTTGCTGACCCCTATGTCTACGATATCGTCTGGGATAGCGACGGGTCTATGTGGGTTGCAAATTGGAAGGGTGTGAGTATATTCGACGGGAGGGGATGGAGATCATACTCAGTTGAAGACGGCCTACCTGATGAATGGGTATACGCAGCGGCCATAGATAATACTGGGATTAAATGGTTTGGCACAGAGGCAGGTGTAAGCAGCTTCGACGGAAAGATTTGGAAAAATTATAACCATGAAAATGGTCTTGGGGCAAACAAAAAGGAGATAGGGGATTATGAAAGGACAGAGGTAAAGAGCAGGTATCACACCCGGGAGCCCGAGAAATCAGTTGAAGGATATAATCCTAACTTTGTACTTTCAATAACAGTAGACTCAAAGAATAACAAATGGTTCGGTACATGGGGTGCAGGGATAAGCAGGTTTGACGGAAATGGATGGAAAAACTACTCTGTAAGAGATGGATTGGCAGGAAATTTCGTCTCAGACATCACAATAGATAAGAACGGAGTCTTATGGGCTGCCACCGAAGGAGGGGTCAGCATGATGGATGGAGAGAAATGGCGTAGTTTCAAGGAAAAAGATGGTTTAGTGGGAGAAAGCCTCTTTACCGTTGCCATAGACAGGGAGGGATATAGGTGGTTTGGAGCCATAGGCGGAATAAGCAGACTCGACGGATTTTCACCGCTCTCAAATACCTCCAATTAAAAATCAGACCTCCCCTAATACCTGCCATGACTGAATGGGTTTGTACATTGAGGTCTGCATCTATTATTTTGCAGTCCTTTCAGGGAAGAGATTTCTTAATCTTTGAATTATCGGCAGGCCATCTTTCTTCATCTCTTTAATGAAGATCTTGGTGAGGATCCTCCGGAGCGTGGCTGCGTCTACCTCCCTCGTCATCTTCCCGCCAATTATCACTGAAATCGTCCCCATCTCCTCCGATAATGCTATTGCCACTGCATCGGTCTCTTCTGTTATGCCCATGGCCGCCCTGTGACGCGTACCGAATATCTTGCTTATATCAGGGCTCAGACTCAAGGGAAGGAAGCAGCCTGCCGCAACAATGCGGTTCCCTTTTATAATCACTGCCCCGTCATGTATCGGCGATTGAGGAAGAAAGATGATGTTTAAGATCTCCTTTGAGACCTTTGCGTCAAGCTGTATCCCCATCTCCACTATCTCCCTCAGGTCTATCTCCCGTTCAAGGACAATAATTCCACCTATCTTCTTATTTGCAAGAGAGACAGAGGCCTTCACAATCTCCTCAAGGGTCTTAAATTCCTCCATAGGTGTAATATTGCTAAATGGGTTCTTCCCTATCTGTGCAAGCGCCCTTCTTATCTCCGGATGAAATAGTATGATAAGCACAATTACAATCTGGGACCAGAGTTTTGTAAAGATCCAGTCCATAGTACGTAGTTCTATCCACCTGGATACAATAATGACCAATAGGAGTACGGCAAGGCCGGCAAGCACCTGAAATGTCCGTGTCCCCTTTATAATCAATATCAGCCTGTAGATTATAAAGGCAACAAGGAGTATATCCAGTATATCCTGCCACCTTAGATTTTGGATGGTCTCAATCGCTATCTTCATAATAGGCAAATGTCGAGGAAGAAGGTTAAGGTTAAGTATTTCCTCAGCCTCAGCCTCAGCCTTGACCTCTGTTGCTATTCCTTATGGCATCTATCATCCTGGCAACCTGGACCATAGGCCCCACATCATGGACACGGAGGATATGGACCCCCTTTAATATCCCTGCTGCCGCCGTAGCAGCGGTCCCTTCGAGAAGAAGGCTGAGGTTAAGGTTCAGGCTAAGGATATTTCCTATGAATGATTTCCTCGATGTACCAAGGAGTATCGGACATCCAAGACCTCTCAGTTCGTCTATTGCATCTAATATCACAAGGTTGTCGGAGACCTTCTTTCCGAATCCTATGCCGGGATCAATGACTATCTTTTCATACCTTATACCGGCAGAGATTGCATAGTCAATCCTCTCCTTCAGGAATGAATAGATCTCTCCCATAACAGAATCATATGATGGTGCATCCTGCATCTCTTGTGGGGTTCCCTTCATATGCATTATGATGACAGGCGCCTCCTTCCCGGCTGCCAGGCCCGCCATCTCCTGATCAAACCTGAGACCGCTTATATCATTTATGATCCTTGCACCGGCTTCAAGCGCCGCCCTGGCAACCTCGGATTTGTATGTATCGATTGAAATGGGCACGTCTATCTCGCTTGAAAGCCTCTCGATCAAGGGGATGACCCTCCTCATTTCTTCTTCCACAGCAACAGGCTTTGCGCCAGGTCTTGTCGATTCGCCTCCAATATCTATAATATCTGCACCCTCTTCTACCATCTTTTTTGCATGGGCTACAGCCTTTTCTTCTTCCACGAAGAGACCGCCATCTGAGAACGAATCCGGGGTTACATTCAATATCCCCATTATATGGGTTCTGGTGGAAAGGTCGAAACTAAAACCCCTACCGCTCATCACGAAATCCTTTCTTGAGAATCTGACTATGGAATCCCTGATCTCAAGGGCTACTTCGGATACCTCTCCGCCGATCAACTCCATGCTCTCTGCGAGCAGCATGAAGGAATCCTGTTTTCCGGAAAGGAGCAGGCCCTTTCCATCCCCATAGTATGCTGACCCACCATGAAAGAGCATCTCTTTTTTAAGCATATTGACCGTATCCTGGTTCCTGGTCTCGACCAGGAGGATACATCTCTTGGGGATAATCTTATTGATCTCTTCCTGGGACGGGGTTATGCCTTCACGTTTGAGCCTTGAGAGCATTAATTCCACATCGTCCATCTTTAATATTCTTACGTGACCCATATCTCCTCTCTCCGCCCGGAAAATTGTTTTTGCCGGAATTATGTTATTAACGGTCTTATAATAATCACAACATTACTATACTTTAAAAACGTCATTCCCGCAACGATTCTGGGCGGGAATCCAGTCTTTTCTTATGCATTTTCTGGATCCCCGATAGAAACATTCGGGGATGACAATCTGGTGGTAAGTCAATACATTTCGAGACTATTAATTACTATACCTTTTTCAAATCATCAATTATCAGCCTGTCAGAAGGGAGTTTAATTCAATTAAAATGGCAGATACATATCTTAGGTTAAAGATGGCGCTGCCTCGCTTATGATCTTGTCGATCTCCTGCGCATCAAGCACCTCCCTTTCCAAAAGCGCCTCAGCAATACCCTTTAAGGCATTCATATTTTTAATAATTATATCCTTTGCCCGCTCATAGTTCTCAAATACAAGGCGCTTTACCTCATTATCTATATCTATGGCAGTAGTTTCACTATAATCCCTATGCTTGGCTATCTCGCGGCCCAGAAAGATCTCCTCCTCCTTCTTGCCGAATGTAAGCGGCCCCATCTTCTCACTCATCCCCCACTCACAGACCATCTTCCTCGCAAGTTCAGTCGCCCTTTCGATATCATTCCCTGCCCCGGTTGTTATATGTTTTAAGAAGACCTCCTCTGCAACCCTTCCGCCCAGGAGTATGGCAATGGTGTTGTAAAGATATTCCTTCGGATAGTTATATCTGTCATCCGTGGGTAGCTGCATGGTAACCCCAAGCGCCCTTCCTCTGGGTATTATAGTCACCTTATGGACAGGATCCGTGCCGGGGAGTATCTTGGCCACAAGCGCATGACCGGCCTCATGATAGGCTGTATTCCTCTTCTCTGCGTCACTGATTATCAGACTCTTCCTCTCAACGCCCATAAGCACCTTATCCTTGGCAAACTCGAAGTCGTCAATCTCTACAGCCTTTTTATTCTTCCTTGCGGCAAGAAGCGCCGCCTCATTTACGAGATTCTCCAGATCTGCTCCCGAAAAACCTGGTGTCCCCCTTGCAATTACCTCAAGATCCATATCCTTGGGAAGGGGTATCTTCTTTGTATGGACATTGAGTATCTCCAGCCTCCCTTTCACATCAGGCCGTGAAACGACTATCTGTCTATCAAACCTTCCTGGCCTGAGCAGGGCCGGATCAAGCACATCAGGTCTGTTTGTTGCAGCGATCAGGATGACACCCTCACTGGTCTCAAAACCATCCATCTCAACTAAGAGCTGGTTTAGGGTCTGTTCCCTTTCATCGTGTCCGCCGCCAAGACCTGCGCCGCGCAAACGGCCCACAGCATCTATCTCATCGATGAATATTATGCAGGGTGCGTTCTTCCTTCCCTGCTCAAAGAGGTCTCTCACCCTTGAGGCCCCGACACCGACAAACATCTCTACAAAATCAGAGCCGCTGATACTGAAAAAAGGCACTCCGGCCTCGCCGGCTATAGCCTTTGCCAGGAGGGTCTTTCCTGTGCCCGGCGGACCGACAATAAGAACACCCTTCGGAATCCTGCCTCCAAGTTTCTGGAACTTGTGGGGATCTTTCAGAAACTCTATGATCTCGGTGACCTCTTCCTTCGCCTCATCTATCCCGGCTACATCTGCAAAGGTTATTTTCTTCTTTTCCTCAGCAAGAAGCCTTGCCCTGCTCTTTCCAAAAGAGAGCGCCTTATTTCCCCCCATCTGCATCTGTCTCATCAGGAAGAACCAGAGGGCTATTACAAAGATGAGCGGCCCCCATGTGACCAGAAAAGCTATATACCATGGATTTTCATCAGGCGGCCTCGCAACTATCTTGACATGCCTTTCCCGAAGTATCTTCACCAGGTCCGGATAATCTGTTGTATAGGTCTTAAACTTCTTCCCATCCTTCAGGAGACCACTAATATGATTCTGCTTGATAACAACCTCGGCAACCTCAGAGGCCTCAAGTTTATTCATAAAATCACTGAACACCAGCTCCTCTTCCTGGGACGGGGTTATGAACGTAAACAGATTAAAAAGGAGTATCATAAATAACCCGACAACCACCCAGAGGACCCAATATTTATTCCGTGATTTCAAGCTAATTCCTCCAAAAATGATCTTATCATACCTGCCCGGCCTCGAGGCCAAGGCTCTTCACCAAAAATTCTTTTAGAAAAAATTCTAACATACTTTCTATACGTATGACAATATTTAGATAGCATCAGGTAACACGGACCTCCAGCGAGCAAAGCGAGCGTTGAGTTGTAGGGGCGAGGCGACGCAAGCCCCTTTAGATCTATCCAGCGAGCCAGGCGAGCGTTGAGGGGGAGGCGACGATCATCTGTAGGGGCCCGTGCGGTGCAGTGGCTCCTCCGATGCCCCCACACCCCGCGCTTGCACCGGCCGAGCCGGATGCTCGCTTCGGCTTTGCCGGTGGAGGGGGCGCGCGAGCCCCTGCAATAGGATCGCCTACTCCTCATCAACATTCTCCAGTACAGCTATATAAGGCAGGTTTCTATACTTATCCTGATAATCCAGTCCGTAACCAACCACATATTTATTCGGTATCTTGAAGCCCACATAGTCGATCACAACATCTATCTTTCTCCTCTCCTGCTTATCCAGGAGTGCACAGAACCTAAGAGATTTGGGTCTGCGGGAAAGGAGGTTCTTCTTTAGGGAGTTGACAGTAAGCCCGGAATCAACAATATCCTCAACAATGAGCACATCCTGTCCTGCTATATCTGCCGTAAGATCAGATATCACCTTTACCCTTCCGGCAGACTTGCTCTTAACCCCATAGCTCGAGACCATTATAAAATCGACCCTTACCGGCAGCCTTATAGCCCTTATAAGGTCAGCAAAGAAGGCAAAGGCACCCTTTAATACACCGACCACAAGCAGATCCTTGCCTTCATAATCGATCGATATACGCCTGCCTAGTTCCTTTATCCTCCTCTGCATCTCAACCTGTGTTATTATCGGTTTTCCAAAGATGCGCTCTGACATTTCAATCTCCTCCCCTCAGAATTTTTACCAGGAGTGTCCTCTTTGTATTATCCCTGACCTTAAACCTTTCGTCCTGCCTTACACCCATAACCCAGAGGATCCCTTCCGGAGATACTAGCAGGGGTATCCCCCCTCTTTCCTCAAGGGGTATCTTCATATCAATAAATATATCATGCAGTTTCTTTTTCTTTCCGCCCATCCCAAGGGGATAAAGGATATCCCCCCTCCTCCTGTTTCTTATGAAGAGAGGAGAAGAAAACATTTCAAGATCAAAGGAGGCGCCTTTGCCGGCCCCTCCGCTATAGATACAGGGACCCTCCATAATTGAGGCCTCTATCTCCATTAATGATGGCTTCAGAGAGACCCTTCCTGGTACAGGCAAGACAAGCGTCCGCACTTCGCCAATACACAAAGCAGACTGCCTTAATGAGGGGACTAAATCCCCACCAAGGGATACAATAATCCGGTTATATCCCCTTCTGATCCTGACCCGGCCAGGGAATATTATAACAGCCCCTGTCCTTCCGTTATCCGCCATCCGGAGGGTCTCATCGATCTGAACAAAACTGATATTATCAATATCCCCCTTGACACGCCTCACGGCCTCAAGGATCACCCGCCTTTTGACAGCTATATGGTGCATTGAAAAAAGTCCAAGATCAAGCTCAAGACCCCCCTCCCCTAGTGAGCCTGCCGAACTATCACTGATAATATCATCCAGGATACCGGATGCATATTGGGAGAGGAATTCATTCTCCCTGCATAATATTTCGGCCTCTCTGTTTAAGATATCGTATATGCCGGGGCTATATCTTTCAGCCAAAAACGGCAGCAGTTCATGTCTTATCCTGTTTCTGAGATAGATCGGTTTCTCATTTGTCGGGTCATTAAGGAAAGGGATATTTGATTGGTTCAGATAATCCATTATCTCCGCCCTTGATACAGAGAGGAGCGGCCTGATTATCATCCCCCTACCGTAAACCGGGATACCCGAGAGCCCCCTGGAGCCGGCCCCCCTAAGTAGCCTGGCCAGTACAGTCTCTGCCTGGTCGTTCGAGGTATGTCCAAGGGCTATCTTTGTCCCCCCAACCTCCCTGGCCACCTTAAAGAGAAATTTATACCTGATCTCCCTTGCAGCCGCCTGGGCGGAAAGGCGATTCTTCCTTGCAAAAGAAGGCACATCGATCGATTCAATAGTGGCAGGGAGGCATAACCTATCTGCATAGCTTCTTATGAATTCCGAATCCTTTTGGGATTGAATGCCCCTGAACTGATGATCCAGATGGGCAATATGTAGGCTTATGTCCAGCTCTTGATAAAGCCCTGTCAATATATGGAGCATGGCCATAGAATCGGGGCCCCCTGAGAGGGCGACAACAACCCTATCCCCCGCCGAAATCAGACTATTTTTTACGATCTCCCCCTTCACCTTACTTATAATCGGTTCTAAACGCATACTACTTAATACCCTTGACATAGCTTGCCCTGATACCCCTGTTTATCCCTTAAAAAGAAGCAGTTCCTTTGCGCGTCTGATATCGTCCTTAATCTGCCCTATAAGCAGATCCCTGTTTTCAAAGGTCACATCATCCCTTATATGTTCGATAAAGGTTATTCTGATGCTCTTATCATATAGATTTTTATCGCAGTTGAAGATATGCACCTCCACCATCTTTTCATTTATACCGAATGTAGGCTGATTCCCGATATAGGTAACCCCATCCATCGATGTCGCATCAATGGTGACCTTTGCAGCATAGACACCATCTTTGGGTATCATCTCATCAGGCGGCCTGACATTTGCCGTTGGATAACCCAGATCCTTGCCCCTGTTTTTTCCCGCAACAACCAGACCCTCTATAGAGTAATATCTCCCAAGGAGCCTTGCAGACTCCCCTACCCTTCCGTCCCCGATAAGTCCCCTGATCCTCGATGAACTTACCCTCTCCCCGTCCAATATCACAGGCATGATCGTATCTACCTTGAAACCGAATTCCCTCCCGAACCTTTTTAGATCGTCTATCTTTCCGCTCCTTTTGTAGCCGAATGCAAAATCTTCCCCGACATATATCTCCTTTGCGCCTATCTCCCCATGAAGGATATTTGCAGCAAACTCATAGGGAGACAGATGTGCAAATTTCTCATCAAACCTGGCGCAAATTACCATATCTATCCCAAGCCCCTCTATGAGCCTCATCCTCTCATCAAAAGATGTCAGGAGCTTCAGGGGTCTATCAGATGCGAGCAGACTGAATGGATGGGGTTCAAATGTAACCACAATGCCTGTACCCCCCCTTATCCCTGCCTCTTTCACCACAGACTGCATTATCACCTGATGGCCCAGGTGAAGGCCATCAAAGTTTCCTATTGTAATAACGGGATAGGTAAGCCCTTTCTTAATGCCTCCTATAGGTGTATCCGGAAAATTATGGATGATTTTCATTATTTATTTAAGATTCTGGCCGCATCCCTGGCAAAATAGGTAAGAATAAGATCGGCCCCTGCCCGCCTGATAGAAACAAGGATCTCCATCATTACCCTATCACCATCGAGCCAGCCTGAATTTGCAGCAGCCCTGACCATGGAGTACTCCCCGCTTACGTTATATGCGGCCACAGGATAGTTAAACTCATTCTTTACCCGGTATATTATATCAAGGTATGCCAGGGCAGGCTTAACCATGATAATATCGGCCCCCTCCTCAATATCCAGAGCCACCTCCCGCAATGCCTCTATGGCATTCGGCGGATCCATCTGGTATGAGCGCCGGTCGCCGAACTTTGGCGTTGAATCTGCCGCCTCCCTGAAAGGGCCATAGAATAAGGAAGCATACTTTGCGGCATACGACATAATAGGTATATCATGGAAGCCGTTGCCGTCGAGGGCCTTCCTTATTGAACCTACCCTCCCATCCATCATATCGGACGGCGCTACCATATCAGCGCCCGCCTCTGCGTGGGAGAGGGCCATCCTGGACAGGATCTCAAGTGTAGGATCGTTTAAAATCTGCCCGTCTTTAACCAGACCGCAATGACCGTGGGATGTATATTCATCAATACAAACATCTGTTATAACTGTCAGGCCATGTACCTTGTCCTTCAGGGCCCTCACTGCCTCCTGCACAACCCCCTTCGGGTTTAAGGCCTCGGAACCGGTTTCGTCCTTTCTGTCTGGTATCCCGAATAGGATTACCGCAGGAATTCCAAGACCGGCTACCTCCTGGGCCTCTTTTGTGAGCATGTCTACGGAAAACCTGAAAACCCCCGGCATAGACCCAATCTCCTCTTTTTTCCCCTTCCCGCATACGACAAACATAGGATAGACAAGATTATCTACAGACAATCTTGTCTCCCTGACCATCCTCCTTAAGTCTTCTGTCTTACGTAGTCTTCTTGGCCGGTAAATTGGAAAATTCACTTTAATATAAAATAGTAGTTGAGTTTTTAATCTCTTAGTATAGATTATAGTCTTTTGCATGCTTCTGTCAAGGAGCCAAGATACTCGGAAGATACCCGGCAGCACGATATTGACATAAGGATAGGAGTTAAGCTAATTTATTTTAACCGTCATATAGCTATGAAAAGAATGATTCAAAAAACAATTCTGTGCCTTATTATCATAACCATCCTCTCTCCATATACCCGGGACTCACAAGGAACACAGGTCTCCAAAAGGTCTGCCCAAACAAGGTTTAATGCAGCAGCATCATGCGAAAACAGCCTGAGAGAGTCTAAAAATAAGCAGAAGTACAGGAAAAACTGGGAGGAATGCATAAGAAAATTTATCTCCCTTAACAGTTCCGTTGTAACCAATGAGAGCGGACTTAAAGAAAAATCGCTATTCCATGCCGCGGGGCTTTACCTCGGACTATACAGGTATTCCGGAAAGAGATCGGATCTCCTAAAGGCAAAAGAACTGTTCTCTAATGTGACCACAGATTATCCCGACTCAGAGCTATATCAGCTTAGCCGGACAGAGATAAACAGGATAGAAGAAATCGCCAAAAAAAATGGAGGAGATGAAGGGACAAAGGATATTGATGTTAAGGGCAGGGCAGAGGCAAGGGATATCAGATACTGGTCACATCAAAAATATACCAGGATTGTCCTGGATCTGGATACCCTGGTAAGGTTCGACCATGCCGCATCGTCTGAAGATAGGGTTACCCTGAACCTCTATAACCTTTATGTAGGCAAAGAACTTAAGGACAAAATCGAGTTGATTAGTGATTCTACAATAAAAAAGGTTCAGGTCTCAGAGACGGGGCCTGATGCAATTGCCATCTCCTTCTGGCTTGATGGCCTGAAAAAATTCAAGGCCTTCCCCCTTCCCTCGCCGCCAAGGATCGTTATAGACATATTCAGCAAAGATACCAATAAGAAGAATACCCTACAGCCATCTGAGGAACCCCCTTCAAAAAAAGATAAAATGGTCGGCAGTCAGCCGGCACAAAAGATAGATACGATAATAATAGACCCCGGGCATGGCGGCAAGGACCCTGGCGCCATCGGAAAGAGCGGGCTTACTGAAAAAGAGGTGGTCCTGGATATCGGGCTTAGACTAAGGGATATGATCATCAGGAAAATGGGGAAGAGGGTCATAATGACGAGGGATACAGATCTATTTATCCCATTAGACGAAAGAAGCCGTCTGGCAAATGGAAGCAACGGGGAGCTATTTGTCTCTATCCATGCAAATTCGAGCCCTAAGAAAAATACAAGGGGTGTTGAAGTCTATCTCCTGGGAGCCCCCTCTGACAAAAGGGCCCTGGCTACTGCAGCAAGAGAGAATTCTACATCGGAAGAGGATGTAAACTATCTCCAGGCAATACTAAAGGAGCTTGCAAAGGATTTTACCACAGAAATGTCGCTCGAATTCGCCCACCTTACAATGGAATCCTTCTCAGGGATTTTGGATAAGAGGTATAATATAGTAAAACTTGGGGTAAAGAAGGCGCCATTCTATGTCCTTATACATACAGATATGCCCAGTATCTTAGCTGAGGTCTCATTTATCAGCAACGCCTATGAGGAAGCTCTTCTCAGAAAGGATGATTACAGGCAGAAGATAGCAGAGGCCCTTTTAGAAGGCATCAGGGAGTATATCAAAAACAAGCAGGGTCAAATCCCCTCCTGAAGAAAGATCTGAACCATAGATGCAGAATATAAGATTGCTTATTGAGTATGACGGGACAAACTACCATGGCTGGCAGTATCAACCGGATCTGCCGACTATCCAGGGTACAATCCAGGATGTCACAAAGAGGATCACAGGGTCATATCTCCCCCTCATTGGTGCAGGCAGGACAGATGCAGGTGTACACGCGACAGGACAGGTGGCAAGTTTCAAGGATTGCTCCAGGCTTGATACGGATAGCTGGAGAAAGGCCCTTAACTCCCTCCTCCCGGCCGACATAGCGGTACTTCGGGTAGAAGTTGTACCGGATGACTTCCATGCAAGGTATTCTGCAAAAGGAAAGGTATATGAATATCGGATCATAGATGGTGGGCATATATCCAGCCTTAGGAGGAATTATACATTTCAATTGCATGATCTTCTCGACATAAATATCATGCGCAAGGCATCATTATGTTTTTTGGGCCTGCATGATTTTTCAGCCTACTCATCCTCACGTTATGAGGATAAGAAGAAAAACCTTTGCAATCTCAAGGCCATAAAAATGAAGAGGTCTTCCGGAGAAATCATTATAACCTTGGAGGCCGACAGATTTCTTCATCATATGGTAAGACGAATTATCGGGACACTCGTTGAGGCAGGAAGGGGAAGGATAAGACCGGAAGATGCGGCCGGGATCCTCAGATCAAGAGACCCAAGGATGGCTGTGACAAATCTCCCTCCCCAGGGACTTTTCTTAAAAAGGGTACTATATTAGCAGATAGGATGTAAACTGTATAAAGTTTCATATTCAGTTATAATAGAGCCATGTCCGTTTATATAGAGACGTTTTCTAAATTCGGTCAGCGCATCAGGGTAACTAAACGACATTGGGATTATATCACAGGCAAACATGAATCAATAATTGGGCTGGAGGAGCAGGTTAAAGAAACATTAAGGAATCCTGTTTATGTCAGACTCAGCAAAGAGGATGAAAAAGTATATCTTTACTATGCTCCTTACGATAAATATTTTCTCTGTGTTGTTTGCCGTCATCTTGACGGAGAGGGTTTTATAATTACGTCTTACTTAACCGACAAAATTAAAAAGGGGGTTACAGTATATGAAGCCAATCAAGATAGTGTATGACGAAAAAGGCAATGCCCTTCATGTCCGCTTCAGCAATAAGAAGGAGGTTTATTGCAAGGAAAGCGATGTTGGCAAGGAGATTATCTACTCTATTGCCGAGGACGGAAGCATAATAGGCTTTGAGATATTAAACTACCTTGCCAGGGGCGAGAGAAGACCTTCAAAGGTTTTGCCTGTAAAAACGCAGGTATTGAAGGCATCATAATCTTTATACCATCCTCTGTAACTGATCCTGTACCTATAGATACCCACTGTCCAAGTTCATGATCAGATGTATGGCACCAACAGGCACACCAGTTAATCTGAACTGCCCCTGGCTATCTGTCTGTGTGATAAGTGTTGTCCCCTGGATAGAGATAGTAGCGCCTGGGACAGGCTGATTAGTGTTTGTTAAGACGATACCTGAGAAGGAGGTGTTTAAGGGATCGCCAGGTATGACACCAGATGCCACAAAGGTGACAGGAGGTCCTGTGTTTCCAGGGAATGTTGCCTCTACCTGATTCTCCCCTGATCCTGCATGGGAACCGAGGGTAAGGGTTACCTGGGCCTTGCCTTGAGGATCTGTGTTGACAGCAGCAGACCTCTTTCCACCATCTAATGTCCCATCATTTCTTGTTACAGAGAATGTCACAGGTTTGTTACTCACCGGAGACCCCCCTGAATCGGTTAATTGTACCACCAGGGGAAGGGGAAGGATAAGACCGGAAGATGCGGCCGGGATCCTCAGATCAAGAGACCCAAGGATGGCTGTGACAAATCTCCCTCCCCAGGGACTTTACCTAAAGAGGGTATTATATTAACAGGGCTGACGGTTGCAACCTTATTGTTCCCTTTCGTTCCGAAAACCATATATCTTCTTCTCACATTCCGGGCAGAGACCATGGGTAAACTCGGCCTCAGAGTGATTCCTTATATAAACCTCAATATTCTCCCAATCCCCCTTCTCACTTCTTATCCTTTTACATGTCATGCAGATAGGGAGGAGGCCAGCCAACCTCCTGGCCTTAGCAAGGGCATTCTGAAAATCAAAGACAAGATCTTCCAGCTTTTCCTCCTCTTTAATATACTTAGTGATATCGCGGAAAGACTCAACAATCTTAACAATCTCCCCTGTCTCGTCAAAAATAGGGGAGACCATTATCTCCATAAAGATTTCATTATCCAATGAATCGTGAAGGGTATGCACTACCCTTGAAGGCATCAAGGTAGAAATGACCTCATTCACCGGACAGGGGTATGACCCCGGACAAACAACCGGGCAGGGCCTGTCCAGGCGATGTATGACCTCAAAGCAACTAAGATGCTCGGCTACAGGGTCCCTCCTATCGAAGATCTTCTTGAGTGCCTTATTGGCAAGGATTATATGGTAGTTAACATCGGTCACCATTGTCGGGTCAGCAATGTTGTCTATGACAGTCTGAAGAAAATCCCTGGATTTCCGCAATACATCAATCTCTTCAATCCCGGAATTATTATTCATCTGACCAACCTCATCTTTTATGGTCTGATGCTACTAGTATATAGCCTTACAGTTAATATTGTGTTAAGGGGATGTAATTTTTTTGTTAAATTGAACGGTACAGATGAGGATTACTTGACCGGCCTTGAAGATACCGAGGTTGCTTCATCTATCAGGGCGCCTATATCAAGGACAAGAATGGTCTTTCTGTTTCCCAGCTCCGTAGCGCCTGCAATCCCGGGGATATCCTTCAGGATCTTCCCTATAGATTTAATAACTACCTCCTGCTGGCCTTCTATGGCATCGACTATCAACCCTAGCCTCTTTTCTGCCAGCCCAACAACTATAACATATATCCTTTCGCCCTCTTCTTTGGAGGGAAGAGCGAATATCTCCCTCAACCAGAGGAGTGAGAGGGTTCGGTCACGGAGCTGGATAACACCATGTTTCTCCACGGTCCTGATATCGCTCTTTTTGATCATAAGCGATTCGGAGACAGAATTTATGGGTATGGCAAAGGTCTCCCCCCCTACACTTACTATCAGGGCCTTAATGATTACCATTGTAATAGGGAGCGTCAGGGTGAATTTTGTCCCTTTTCCAAGCTCTGTGTCCATATCCACCATACCGCCAAGCTTCCCTATGTTCTTGGCCACCACATCAAGGCCAACCCCTCTTCCGGAGACATCTGTGGCCTCCTCCTTTGTAGTAAAACCCGGGAGGAACAAGAAACTGAAAAGCTCCTTTTGGCCGTATTCCTTACTTTCCTCTAATAATCCCCGCTCGAGGGCCTTCCTATATACCTTCGAAAGGTCAACCCCTGCGCCGTCATCTTCAACCTCCACAACAACGCTGTTACCTTTCTGTTGAGCAGACAATTTAATGGTCCCGGCCTCAGGCTTTCCTCCATTGAGGCGCTCCTCCTTTCCCTCTATCCCGTGATCGATTGCATTCCTGACCAGGTGCATAAGGGGATCGGCTATCTCCTCTACCATAGACTTGTCCAGTTTTGTTTCTTCACCTGAAATCAGGAGGGTAACCTCCTTGTTTAGTTCTTTAGAGATCTTCCTGACGATCCTGAGCAGCCTTTCGAAGACCTGACCTATGGGGATCATCCTGGCCTCTACCAGTTCCCCCTGCAGCATGCTCACCTTTCTGTCAAGATCCTGGGATGTCTTCTGGAGTTCTGATACATCTATTGCCCTCTCCCCCTCCCTGAGCAGATCCTTGCTGATACGGCTGATTACCGATTTTGTAAGGACCAGCTCGCCCACCATATTCAGGAGGCTGTCAAGTTTTGCTATATCCACCCTAATGGTCTTTGCGAGACTTTTGATAGACTCGGTAGCATCTCCCCGGATAGACTGCGGAGGGGTCTCCTCGTCCTTCTCTGCCTGCGCCGCCTTTATTTTGCCTCCTCCTATCACCGAGATCTCAACAGGTTCCCCATCAAGGGCATTCTGTATGCTTAGATGATCCTTGCCGGTGCCTATTATCAGGTTAAATTCGATGCCCGATTCAGGCGACATCCCTGTTGACGGGAGCGTGGTAATTATCTCTCCTATTTCCTGCAGCTTTTTATTAAGGTCAACCAGATCCTTATCGAAGCTCTCAAACTTGAACCTTGCCTTAATCTCATAAAGGCCCATTCCTGACTTTATATTTTCATTAAGCCTGTGCGTCTCATATTCGGTAAGTACCTTATAGATGTCCTGGCTCAATTCAACCCCGGCAGGGGCGAAAGAAGGCCCCTTATCCGGACTGCTGGAAGCCGCTGCCTCGATCTTTTTCAGTACAGGGGCAAGATCCATATCATCCCCTGAACCGGAACTTGCCATCTCCATCAATCTTCTCAGCGTATCGACTGATTCAAAGAGCGTATCAAGGAGCTTACCGGTAAGTCTCAAGCGGCCCATGCGGAGGCCGTCCAGGAGTTCTTCCATCCTGTGACTCAGATCTGAAACATTCTTAAGTCCAGCCATACCCGAAATACCCTTTAAGGTATGTGCCGCCCTGAAGACGCTATTTAGAAGATCCGGCTTTACGTTAGATTTATCAGATGCCTCCATGGCCAGGAGATTCTGATTTAATCCGTCGATTATCTCTTCAGCTTCAGCGATAACGGAACTTAAGGACTCTGATCCCATAAATTTGCCCTATCCTCCCAATACCTTCTTTACTACCTTTTTAAGATGATCCGGATTGAATGGTTTTATAATATATTCAGATGCCCCAAGGGAAATACCCTTCTTCCTGTCTTCTTCTGACTGCTCAGTGGTTACAATGATAATGGGGATAGTGTTAAAGGAGGGATGATTCTTTACAAAAGATATGATCTCAAGTCCATTTATATGGGGCATGTTTATATCAGTTATAATCAGATCAAATCTTTCCTTTGGTATGATTCTTAATGCCTCAAAGCCGTTTGCCGCCTCTACTGTTACATATCCTTTCATCTCTTCCACTGTAGAGGCAATCATGGATCTCATTGCAGTTGAATCTTCAACTATCAGAACTCTTTTTTCCATTTGCTGTGAGCCCCCCATTTCTATCTTATCTGTTTACTCTTAAACTCACAACTCAAAACTATCTCCCTGCAGACGGCTCCGGTGTCCTCGTTTCCTGCAATCTCCTTTCAAGAAGCACCTTGCCAAATGCCACACCTGAAACTTTAATAAAGGCCTCAAGTCCGTCAGTCTCAGCGATCCTTTCCCGATTAGGGAAATTGTCACCGTAAAGGAGTCCTATTACCTTCCCGTCGCTGATCAGAGGGGATACGAATACCTCCAGAGGTCTTTCACATTCGAGTTGTTCAACAAGATAGTCATTCCATCCTCCGGAAGGAAGTTGGCCTTTAAACGTAGTCTTCTTTTCTATAACATCCCTGAGTAAGGATTCTTCATTAAGCGGGATCTTCACATCCCTTATCCTGACATCCGCAGACCCCTCCTTGAATACAATTCCGAACTGGCCAAGTCCCGCAATATACTCCTTCTTTACCAGGAAGAGCACCGCCCTATTCATTAACTCACTCGCAAACCTGAGGATCAGAAGTGTGATCTCACTGCTTGTCGACGGTCCGGAGAGTTCTGCGATCATTGATGTGAGGAGGACAAGGTCCTTCCTCCCCTGCGGTAAATGTTTAGTCTGAGACTGAGCAGTAACGGGTTCGGTCTCTGCTCCGGGTTTCGCCTCCTTCCTTGTTTTCTCCTCTTCGGCAGTTGTACTTCCGGATATCTCCTTCTCTTTGATCACCCGACTCTGAGCCTTGACCTCATGAGCCTTCCCCTTCTCTCTCTCTTCTTCATCCGTGATCCTTGCACCCTCAAGGAGGAGAAATTCCGGATTGATACCAGATTTGAGTGCAACATCTCCCTCTACCAGATCACCAAGCTCAAAGTGGAAGGAACCGCTCTCCCATGTCATAAGATCCCTTACCACCTCCACAACATGGTTTTTTATCTCCTTTTCAAGTGTGTTCCTGTCTATCGCACCGGCATCGAGCAGGATCGTGCCTATAGGTTTTTTAACGCCCTTCAACTTCTGGGTTTTCAAGGCATTCTCAAGGTCCTTATTGGAAATAAGACCTTTTTTTACAAGGGTATAACCAAGCCTGCTTTTATTATCAGAGCTGGCATAAACGACCTGACCCTGGCAGAAGACAAGTCTCCCTGTCCCTTCCTGCCTCACTATGGTCAAAGCCCCTGATCTCTTACTCAAACCGATAATCTGGAAGATATCCGGAAGACCCAGATCTTCCAGTCGTCCTTCAAGGCTCATCAAGCATCCTTATTTATCATCCATTTCAAAAGAATAGTCCTCTATGGTAGTATTTGCGAGGAGTCTTTCGCACATATCCTTTATATCCTTTTCCGCCTCATCCTTTGACCGACCTTCTATGTCTATCTCCATATACTTCCCGATCCTTACCTGCGATATACCCTTGTATCCCAGCGATTCCAGAGAGGACAAAACGGCCTTTCCCGCCGGATCCAGGATCCCCCTCTTTAAGGTAACATACACATGAGCCTTCAATTAGACATCCTCCTCTATTTATAGGGGCTTGCGTCGCCCCCTCCACAGGCAAAGCCTGATGGAGCCTCCCCCTCAACGCTCGCTTTGCTTGCTGGATAGATCTAAAGGGGCTTGCGTCGCCCCCTCCGATGGCGAAAGCCGCATCGGAGCCTCCCCCTCATGCTCGCCTTGCTCGCTGGGTAGATACTCACGGGCGTGCCCGTGGGGATCTACCCTCCAAATACCCTCCGGTATATCTCATCTATATTTTTTAGATAATATCCATTATCAAAGCAGCCTGTTATCTCCTCGTATGTTAGATATCTCCTGACCTCCGGATCATCTGCCAGCAGGCTCAGAAACTTTCCGGTCCCCTTCCACGCTGCCATTGCATGGGACTGGACCTTCCTGTATGCCGTGTCTTTATCCAAACCCTTCTTGAGAAGCTCGAGCATTACCCTCTCTGAATAGATAAGCCCTCCGGTCAGTTCAAGGTTTTTCTTCATATTGGCAGGATATACTATCAGTTTATCAAGGATGTCTGAAAACTTATTAATCATGTAGTCCATAATAACAGTACTGTCAGGTATAATTACCCTTTCGACAGAGGAATGGCTTATATCCCTTTCATGCCATAGAGGTATGTCTTCAAGGGAGGCAATGGAATTTGCCCTGACGATCCTTGCAAGACCCGATAGGTTCTCGCATGATACGGGGTTTCTCTTGTGGGGCATTGCCGATGAACCACGCTGTCCCTCGGAAAAGAACTCTTCCGCCTCAAGCACCTCTGTCCTCTGGAGGTGCCTGATCTCTGTAGCGAACTTATCTATACTGCCCGCAATTATTGCAAGGGTGGTTAAATATTGGGCATGCCGGTCACGTTGTATTATCTGACTTGAGATAGGGTCCGGCTTTAATCCAAGCCCTCTCACAACATATTCCTCCACCGAAGTCGGAAGGTGCGCAAACGTCCCCATGGCACCGGATATCTTTCCGTAGCTTATGGCCTCTTTTGCAACCTCCATCCTTTTAAAATTCCTCCAAACCTCCTCATACCAGAGGGCCATCTTAAAACCGAATGTAATCGGCTCCCCGTGTATACCGTGGGACCTGCCTATCATCACTGTTTCCTTATATTTTATTGCCTTGTCTTTTAAAATTTGAAGCAGGCGCCTCAGGTCATCAATGATAATATCTGCGGCCTCCTTCATCTGCAGCGCCAGGGCCGTGTCTATGATATCGGAAGAAGTAACCCCCTTATGGATATATTTGGCATCGTCCCCGAGACCTTCTGATATGGAACCCAAAAAGGCTATTACGTCGTGCTTAACCGTCTCTTCTATCCTATCTATCCGCCTTACATCTACCCGGGCCTTATTTTTTATCCTCTCCGCCACACCGGAAGGTATCATCCCTATGCTTGCCTGTCCCTCGCAAACCAGTATCTCCACCTTAAGCCAGGCCTTAAACCTGTTTTCAGGCTCCCAAAGCGCCTTCATTTTAGGGAGCGAATACCTGTCTATCATATAGGGATCCTCTCCTCCAGTTCTTCAGCCGTTTCATCATCCTTAACAAGCATAGTTATATCCATGGTATTATCTCCCGTAAATCCGGAAATAAAGGTATCGAAGGATCTGGTTCTGTCCAATCTTGACCCTGGGAGATCAGGAATCTCACATGCACCACCAACCAATTTTAACTCCCTCAGTCTGTCGGTAATCTCAGAGGAGAATCTAAGGATAGTATTATAGGAAAACGTTGCCGTCTCTCCCATGCCCAGGAGGAGAACCCTCGGGGTCTTCATCTTATCTCCGGTAGCCATCAGTAGCGCCTCACCCCCCGAACCCGAAATCTTTTCCTCTATGATCATCCTTGATATAGCCCCGGAATATATCCAGTCGATATTAGCCAGGATGCCCTTTAACGGTCTTACATATTTGAGGAAACCAAGAACGATTATGTCAAACCTTATCCTGGTTATCTTCTCTTTAAGAGCCACCACCCGTACCAACGATCCTCTTAATGCCTCCCGCCTTATTAATCAACCTCTCATCAGACTGAACTATCCTGTCAAGGATCCCATTGATAAAGGCGCCGGATTCTTCCGCCCCGAAACGCTTTGATATCTCGATCGCCTCATTTATAGTTACCTTTGAAGGGATATCATCCAGATACAACAGCTCGTAGATTGCAAGCCTAAGGATGTTCCGGTCGACTATCGCCATCCTGTCGAGACTCCAGTTTTCCGCATTAGATATGATCATCCTGTCTATCATGGCAAGGTGCACTATAGCCCCTTTAACCAGCATATCGGTAAACTCAATCAACTGGAGAGGGAGGATTTTTTCCTGCCAGAAGCCATCAAAAAGCCCCTCGGCATCCCTGCTAAGATCGAACTGAAATAGAAGCTGTAGTGCATATTCCCTTGCCTTCCTCCTTAGTCTCATGCCAGATACCATCTGTCTACAATACGTTTCTATTTCAGGTTCTTAAAGAGATTCACCATCTCTATAGCCGAGAGTGCCGCATCCCATCCCTTATTGCCCGACTTAGTGCCGGCCCGTTCTATCGCCTGTTCAAGATTATCTGAAGTTATGATCCCATATGCTATAGGGAAGACGAGGTCTAATGATATCTGGGCAATACCCTTTGTTACCTCTGCGGAGAGATATTCAAAATGTGGGGTCGCGCCCCTTATGATTGCCCCAAGACAGATTATCGCATCATACTTCCCTGTCTGGGCCATCTTCTTGGCAACAAGGGGGATCTCAAAGGACCCAGGCACCCTGGCAATCTCTATGTCCTCTCCTTTTGCCCCACTCCTTGTCAGGGCATCCACAGCGCCGCCTAAGAGTTTATCCGATATAAAGTCGTTGAATCTGCTTACAACAATACCGAATCGTAACCCCTTTCCTATAATCGAACCTTCCACTATCTTTGGCATAATTTCTCCTTCGACTTCTATGCTTTATACCTTATTTAGGATATGCCCCATCTTCTGCTTCTTTGTCCTCAAATAGTGGAGATTTTTTTCATGGGGAGGCATCTCAATTGCGACCCTCTCTAATATCGAAAGGCCATAACCCTCAAGCCCCACTATCTTCCTCGGGTTGTTCGTCATCAGCCTCAACTTCCTGATTCCGAGGTCTACCAGTATCTGGGCGCCGATCCCATAATCCCTCAGATCAGGCTTGAAGCCGAGTTCCAGGTTTGCCTCAACAGTATCCATACCATCATCCTGAAGGCTGTAGGCCTTGATCTTGTTTAAAAGACCGATCCCTCTCCCCTCCTGATGCATGTAGAGGATAACCCCGCGTCCCTCTTTCGCTATCATCTCCATAGATTTGTGTAGTTGCTCACCGCAATCGCACCTTTTGGAGCCGAAGACGTCCCCTGTCAGACACCCCGAGTGTACCCTCACAAGTATAGGATCATCAGGATTAATCTCTCCCTTCAGGAGCACAAGGTGCGATTCGTTGTCAATATCGTTTTCATATATAATAGCCTTAAAATCCCCATAGACCGTGGGAAGAGAGACAGATGCCGCCCGCCTGACAAAGGATTCCCTCTTCATCCTATACTCTATAAGATCCTTAACCGTAATAATCCTGATGTGGTGCTGCCTCGAAAAATCCATAAGCTGCGGCACCCTGGCCATAGTACCATCTTCATTCATAATCTCGCATATCACCCCGGCAGGGTATAGTCCTGCCAGTCTTGCAAGGTCCACAGATCCCTCCGTTTGACCCGCCCTCTTTAGAACACCGCCCCTCATCGCCCTTAAAGGAAAGATATGGCCCGGTTTCGCAAGATCCGAAGGTTTGGTCTTCTGGTTTATAGCGGCAAGGATTGTGTGTGCCCGGTCTGCAGCCGAAATGCCTGTAGTAACGCCGGCTCTGGCATCAATAGATACGGTAAAGGCCGTCCCGAATGTGGCAGTATTATCCGTTGCCATCTGTGGAAGCTGGAGCTCATCAACCCTCTCTGCTGTAAGGGCAAGACAGATTAGCCCGCGTCCGTGCCTGGCCATAAAGTTTATCGCCTCAGACGTTACCTTTTCTGCCGCCATTACAAGATCACCCTCATTCTCCCTGTCCTCATCATCAACAAGAATAACCATCTTCCCCTTTTTTATGTCGGGAATCGCCTCTTCTATTGTGTTGAATTTCAAGGGAACATCTCCTAGATTAAGGGTATATCTATCTATTCAGAACTATATAAAAAAATGGCCTGAATGTCAAACAATTTACTGAATCAACAGTAGCATAAAATCTTAATTTTTACCTTTAATTACATTTTATGCTTTTTAAGGATCAATGCTATATTTTTTCCTTTTTCGGAATAATATCTATAGTATAATAATAAACGTATAACAATACTACAGAAAACATATCTTATGAAATTAAACATTGAAAGAAAAAAAGGCTTGGAACCACGGTTCTTGACTAAGAGAGAGGGGATATTCGTTGCTGTAATCGGGATTATCTTCGCTCTTGCCGGGGCGTGGGCCTTCTGGCTTATCCATCCGCTCCTATCTATCGCACTTACCGCCTTCCTGATATGGATGGCCATTATCTATCATAGCAAGGTATGCGTCATCTGTCCCCATGCCAACTGCCCTTTTAATCCAGGGTATTGGAAAGGAAAGGAGAATCAGGGAAACTAATTTATAGAATCAGGGAAACTAATTTATAGAAAGGGGAGGCAGTTAGGAAAATATCTTGATCTTGGAAACATTGGGGGACGTTGGTTCTCTGGATGCTTATTTGTACGTTGCGTCCGATCGCGCAAGTGCCCGGTTGATGCTTGATGTGTTCACGCCCAGATGACGCGCGATCTTTGCCCCGGAGAGTCCAAGTTCTTCCCTGCTTCGATAGGCGATCTCGGACGGGTTGCGCTCACTTTCCTCCGTTTGCTCCCGCCCTGTACCTTCCACGATGATTACCTTTTGTTTCTTACATTCTTTTTTTGGTGATCTTGCTGATGATTTTTCCGGAGCGCCGCTGCTTGAGGTGCCGGAGGCGTCGATCCTCTGCTTCTTTGAGGACTTTACCGACAAAATATCCACCCCTTTATGATACGTTGGTCCGATTCTTCTTCAGGGTAGGTTGAGGTACATCTTATATATTTTAAGAATTTGAATTGGATATCGAAGCCGCTGAATTCCCCAAAGGCCGCATGATGGGTGATGGCTGTTCTTATGCCGGGACAAAGGGTGGGGAATACGAAGGACTTCTCTATGGATGTGGAGTTATTGCGATAACAGTGATCTGGTTTTTGCCAGAACCGTAGTACCAAAAGATTCGGTATGCTGCCGGCGTGGATTGTTCAGCATAAGACTCAAGGACTTTCTCCCCTTTCGGACCCTTGAGGGATGTGAACTCATGAGTTTGCAGACCGGGGTGTCTTGGATTTGTGGAAAGATATTGGAGGGCTTTCCTGACTGCCTTGTACCTTTTGGAAAGTCCTTTGTCAGTCTTAAGCCGGTTTAATTGTTCTTGGGCTTCATCGGTGAGATAGATATCAAACAATGAGGATTCTTCTACAGTTCATCAATGTTGAGTTTCGATATCCTGCCTTTAGCAGCATTCTTAAGCCCTCTGCGGACGCTCTCAAGGGCTTCCTTGTTTTTGTA
This sequence comes from Nitrospirota bacterium, assembly GCA_016234185.1. Lineage (GTDB taxonomy): Bacteria > Nitrospirota > Nitrospiria > JACRHA01 > JACRHA01 > JACRHA01. The sequence continues at coordinate 612 of JACRHA010000109.1, read as the reverse complement.
AAGCCAGGCTTCTGACGTGGGTATAATATCTACCATTGCCTTAAGCCTGATAAGCTCCTCAATTTCGATAACCGCAGCCACCTTATGGCCCTTAGTATCGGTTATATATTGCTTGACCCTGATGAGGTCTTCTTTGCGCTTTATCCCTGTAGTCAATATGTTTCTCCTTTTGTTTAAGAAAATTATATCAGATTTAACGCATTTTATAAAACTTGAAACCCCTAAGGCAAAGATTCTCATCCTAACAACCATATACGCCCTTGCATCTTCCCAGGAAGTTAAAGGGGACGCCCATTAAAAGGCACCCTGTCAAGAGAAAAAACTAACCCGTAGCAAGAAAAAAAGGTTTTCTTGTTCATGTTTCAGTACTGAGTTATCAACCATCCCTACCATTCCCGTAGTTTCTTTTGAGGGTTCAGGGACGCTTCCCCTATTTCTTATTATCACATCCATTCAACCTTAACCTTATCTCTCAGCCTCTTAAAATCCTTCTCTCCTGTGAGCAAAGAATAATCCATGCTTATGGCAAAGGACAGCGGCAAAACAATCGCCAAGGGTTATGGAAATAATCGGGTTCGGGTTCGCATTTTCGGTATGTCTTCACTTCAATTT
>JACRHA010000010.1 GCA_016234185.1 Nitrospirota bacterium | reverse complement strand
ATTCTATCCCCTCTATAACCCCATCAGGGGATGTGGCATTCACCATAAAGCCTGAGGCAACATTCTTTATGCACTGGTGATGGGAGCTGTTCACTATAACGTCTCTTTTCTCTGCAATCTTAAAGAGGAGGGAACCTGTCCTGATAGTTATGGGATGCGTCGGCAGATCGCCGGCAGCCCCCCTTTGATGAATAAGGCTCCCCGGCAGATCTGACGCTATATCCTGATATAATGACCCGCCGGCAGCAACATTAAGCATCTGCATACCTCCACAGATACCGAAGATCGGCTTTTCCCGCTCCATCGCCATCCTGGCGATACTTAATTCAAAGGCTGTACGCTCCCGGCTCATGACCTTAAAATCAAACCTCTTTTCCTCTTCATACAGGGCCGGATCTATATCAGGGCCGCTCCCCGTAAGCATTACTCCATCAATTCTTTCAAGCATAAGGGAGATCAACTCATCGGAGTTAGTCAGGGGGAGTATCAGAGGAACGCCGCCGCACTCTTCTATTACGCTAATATAACGGTCTCTTAAAAAACAGGTTGGTTCAGTTTTATCATCACCCGGATTGAAGTCAGGTGTTATGCCGATGATGGGTCTCATTATAATAATGTCAAAATTCAAAATCCAAATTTCAAATATGTTTTAGACTTTGAACTTTGGCCTTTGGATTTGTGTTGTCTTTGACTATGCCGTTTTTATCCCCTTTTCATGGAGGATTAAGGGGGCGCCATGACCATTTATTACATCATCAGTAATAACACATTCCCTTACATTCTTTTGTGATGGGATGTCATACATCAGGTCAAGCATTACCTCTTCAAGTATTGCCCGGAGGCCTCTTGCCCCTGTCTTCTGCTGATGTGCCTTTTTTGATATTGCAACCAGGGCCGCATCTGTAAATTTCAGCTTAACATTTTCAAACAAGAAGAGCTTTTCATACTGTTTGATCAAGGAATTCTTAGGCTCTATTAAAACCCTCATCAATGCTTTTTCTTCCAGTTCCTGTAGTGTTGCAACAACAGGAAGCCTCCCTACGAATTCCGGTATAAGGCCATACTTGAGCAGGTCCTCAGGCTGGACTTTTGAAAGGATTTCTCCGATCCTCCTCTCGCTCTTACCATATATCTTGGCGCCAAACCCCATACTATTCTTGTTCAGCCTCTTTTCGATAATATCGTCAAGGCCAACAAAGGCGCCGCCACAGATGAAGAGTATATTGGTCGTATCAACCTGAATGAAGTCCTGATGGGGATGTTTCCTCCCGCCCTGAGGCGGTATGTTTGCTATGGTCCCCTCTATAAGCTTCAGTAATGCCTGCTGAACGCCCTCTCCTGACACATCCCTTGTTATAGATGGACTATCGGACTTCCTGCTTATCTTGTCTATCTCATCAATATATACTATACCCCTCTCCGCCCTCTCAACATCATATTCCGCAGCCTGAAGAAGCTTAAGGACAATGTTCTCCACGTCCTCGCCAACATACCCTGCCTCAGTAAGGGTTGTGGCATCAGCAATGGTGAATGGGACATCAAGGAGTCTGGCCAGTGTTTGCGCAAGAAGGGTCTTTCCTGTGCCAGTCGGGCCTATCATTAAGATGTTCCCTTTCTGGAGCTCTACATCGTCGATCTCCTTAAAGGAATTTATCCTCTTATAGTGATTATGCACTGCAACGGAGAGCACCTTTTTGGCCCTATCCTGGCCTATGACATAGTTATCAAGGATCTTCTTAATCTCCGCCGGTTTAGGGAGGACAGAAGCAACCTCCTCCTTCTCTTCCTCCAGATCCTCGTCAATTATGTCGTTGCATAGATCTATGCATTCGTTACATATATACACAGTAGGACCTGCAATGAGCTTCTTTATCTCGTCCCTCTTCTTTCCGCAGAAGGAACAACGGAGCAGTGAATCATCCTTTTCATGCTTCGGCATATATTACTTCTCCCTGGGGGTTCTTGTTATAACCTCATCTATCAGCCCATACTCCTTTGCAGCATCTCCGGACATGAAGAAATCCCTCTCTGTGTCCTGTCTTATCTTTTCTAACGCCTGGCCTGTATGTCTGGCCAGGATATCATCAACCGTCTGCCTCATCCTCATGATCTCCTTGGCCTGTATGTCTATATCAGTGGCCTGCCCCTGAAATCCTCCCATCGGTTGGTGGATCATGATCCTGGCGTTAGGAAGGGCAAACCTCTTGCCTTTCTTGCCTGCTGCCAGCAGTACTGCCCCCATACTGGCGGCCTGTCCGATACATATAGTTGAGACATCCGGCTTGATATACTGCATTGTATCGTATATGGCCAGCCCGGCCGTGACAATCCCTCCGGGGGAATTTACATAAAGGCTTATGTCCTTCTCCGGGTCTTCTGCCTCAAGGAACAGAAGCTGCGCTATTATGAGGTTTGAAAAGTTATCATCAATGGCAGTTCCTATAAATATAATCCTGTCCTTCAGTAGACGCGAATATATGTCGTACGCCCGCTCCCCTCTGTTCGTCTGTTCTATTACTATGGGTACTAACATCAGCTTGCCTCCACCTCCTCATTAAAAATTGCCTTAGAATAGACAAAATCCAGGACCTTTTTACCAAGGACCCTTGCCTTGATATCGTTCATTGCCCCTTCCTGGAGCAACAACAAGCGTCTTACCTCCTCAATCGGCTTCTTTGTCGCCTCAGCAATCTCCTTTACCTCATCATCCATATCGCCAACCTGAACAGTTATCCCCTCCTTGTCTGCTATAGCTTCAAGGATAAGGGCGCTCTTAACATTGTTCCTCCCCTGCTTTTCAAATTCTATTCTCGCTTTTTCAGGATCAAACCCGACATCTTCAGGTGATTTTCCCGACTGATGGATCTGCTGTCTCGTTATCTCCATCATATCATGAACCTCCATCTCCACCAATGACTGCGGGATCTCAAACGTATGCATCTCCGTCAGTTGCTTGACCAGGAGATTCTTATTCGACGCCTCTACTTCCCTCTCACGCCCATCTAAGAGATCTTTCTTGATCCTTTGTCTGAGTTCAACAAGAGACCCGGCGCCCGCATCCTTTGCAAATTCCTCATCTATATTGGGAATGTTCTTCTTTTTTACCTCTTTTACCTTTACGTTGAAGGTTGCAATCCTTGCAACTGATTCAAAAGGTTGACCCGGTATAGGGACCTTGAGCCTTCCGCCTTCGGGTAGCACGGCCTTTATCTCAAATTCATCACCCTTCTTCCTACCCTTGATCTGCTCCTCAAAATCCGGCAGTAGGACCTTATCACCTATCCTGACAAGGAGACCTTCCGCCTTGCCATTTTCAACTGGTTTACCTTCCAGAAAACCTTCGAAGTCTATTATAAGATAATCACCATTCACGGTAACATGGTCATCTTCCCATACAACAAGTTCGCCATAATATTCCTGCATCGCCGCTAATACCTTGTCAACATCCTGCTCAGTTATGGTGATCTTCTTCTTTACAAGTTTCACGCCATTATAGTTCCCTACCTCAACTTGCGGCTTTACCTCGACTGTAGCTGTAAATGAAAGCGGGGCATTTCTGTTTACCGCAATATCATCAATCATCGGGTCGACAACCGGCATGATACCCAACTCCTTCATGGCCCTCTCATAGTAATCAGGAATAAGGCTTTTAATAACGTCATCCTTGGCCTCATTTGCAAATCTCTTTTCAAGCATATTTATCGGGATTTTTCCCTGTCTGAATCCAGGGAGCTGGATTTTCTTGTTGATCTCAGAGAAGACCTCCAGGAATTTCCTACTAACCACATCCTCAGGTATCTCTACCTTTATCGCCCTTTTAAGGGGTCCCAGTTCTTTTACCTCAAGCTTCATATTTTTTAATTCTCCTTATATAGAGGATCTGGTGCGAGAGGGGGGAGTTGAACCCCCACGGTTTCCCGCTAGATCCTAAGTCTAGTGCGTCTGCCAATTCCGCCACTCTCGCAGGAAGGCAAAGCCTTCACGATTAACTATTAACTTGCAACTTATAACTTAAACTTTTTTAAACCTCTTTGTTAAAGGTTGATAGTTACAAGTGAATCCACCTCCGGTGGATTCCTGGTGGGCCGTGCAGGAGTCGAACCTGCGACCCACTGATTAAGAGTCAGTTGCTCTGCCAACTGAGCTAACGGCCCATGATAAAAATTGCATTACAATTTTTACACTCATAACTAATAACTTTTAACTCTTAACTGTTATTAGTTACAAGTTAAATGTTACAAGTGAATCCACCTTCTGTGGATTCCTAGCGCGCCTGAGAGGATTTGAACCCCCAACCTGCGGACCCGGAATCCGTTGCTCTGTCCAGTTGAGCTACAGGCGCCTCAAAAGCGAAGCTATTATAACATAACTTTTTTAAAATTCAACAATCAAGCTAGGATAACAATAACGTCAGCAATCCCTTTTTGGACCTCATAGCCCCCTGGGGACAGATCTCTATGCAACAAAAACAGCTGATACACCTTCTATAATCTATCTCAAGCCTTTTTTCCCCGACTGTTATAACACCGGTGGGACAGATCGCAGCGCATTCGCCACACAGGGTACAGATATCCCGATTTTCAATGGGCTTGACCATTACAGATTCCTTGATGATCCCCCGCATAACCTTTGGACCAAATTCAAGATCTACAGATACAGGGAGCTTAAAATCTTTGATTGCTACTTTACTGATCATCTCACCCAGGATAACTACCTCATTTAAATCCTTACAAATCCCCTTCTCTCTGGCTGCAATTATCGTCGGTATCTGATCCCAAGCAACGCCGGCAATCCTCGATACAACAAGATCTACTGCGCTGCAATCAGTTCCTGTAACTATCAACCCTATATGCCTCGGGGTGCCGGCCGACCCCGGCCCATCTCCCTCAAGTCCGATAATCCCGTCAACAATAGTCAACGCGGGATTTATAATCTGGGAGACCTCTACAAGCATCCTTGCGAAATAGATCCTGTCTACCCCTGCCTTATAATGCCATTGCACCTTCCTTGTTCCAGGAACGCACCCAAAGAGATTCTTTACCGCAGAAGTCAATACCATCTGAGAATGGGTTTTTAACTTTGGAAGGTTTATAACAAGATCGGAATTTAGGGCCACCTTAGAGATTGCGTGCTCCTTAAAGATGCCCCCATCCGGTCCCCTGACTGCCACAGCCTCACTAAGATCAACTATATCAACGTCCATTTCATCTGCCACGCTTCTCATCCCTGTTATCTCAGCAATCTTATCTATGCCCTCTTTGGCAAAGGGAAAGGCCGCCGGGCTGTCACCAATAAAGGGCCTGCCGCCTGCTTCCCGGACAAGCGTTATTACTGCCTTAACTATGGCCGGATGTGTAGTAATTGCCATGTCAGGGTGCTTGCCTGTAAGGAGGTTCGGCTTAAGCAGGACCCTTTGGCCTGTTTTTACATATTCCCCGATCCCGCCTAGCAGGTCTATTGAATGTTTAACCGAACTATACACATCTTCATATCTATAGTCATTACACCTTGATATGGATACCTTTTGAAGCACTCTTCTACCTCAACGGGATATCGTCTATACCGGTTATATTCTTAATGAGTATCCCTGCCTCATCCCTCTTCCCCTCCTTAAGCAGTATCAGGACATCCGATTTAACAAGCCTTTGAAAGATTGACCTCCTCTTCTTCTCTGACCTGACCGTCTCAAGGAGCCTCTTCCGCACCATGCCCAGGATCTTAATAAAGAGTTTGTATTCCTTCCCGAAGATCCTTTGCAACTCCTTTCTGGTCTGTTTCGCAAAGGCAGGAGACTTTCCGCTCGTTGAGATAGAAATAATGAGATCTCCCCGATCTACAATGGAAGGAAGGATAAAGTTGCACTTATCAGGTATATCAGCAATATTTATCAGTATGTTGGTATCCTTTATATTGGATGCGATCCTTTCATTTGCAGCCCTGTCATCTGTTGCAACGAGGACCATCATTGAACCGGCAAGATCTCCATTCCGGTATCTTCTTTTGATATACCTGAACTCTCCATGAGCCAATACTCTTTTAAGGCGGGTGGTGAGATCAGGGCTGATAACGGTTACATCAGCCTGCGATGAGATGAGGGTCCTGACCTTTCTTTCAGCTACCTTTCCGCCCCCCACTACAGTAACACTCCTCCCTTTGAGGTCCAGATAGATAGGATAATATCTCATTGACTAACCAAGACATGATCAAAATGGAGGGTCCGCTTAATGGTTTTCTGGTAAATCAATTTAGAAAACCTCGTTTATATCAGAACCTGACCCGACAGGCACTAGAACCCACCGGTAATTGCTATATCGGTATATACCTGATGAGAAAGCAGATCCAGCATCTTCTTTAATTCAGATGCATGTTTCCTTTCTCTCTCTGCAAGATTAAGAAACTTACGTCTTGTCTTTTCAATCCCTACCTCTATAGCCAGGTTTTCATAATAGGCGGCTGACTCCTCCTCTTTTTTAATGGCCTCTTCAAGAACCTCCCTTATTGTCCTGATCCCTGCCGATTTTGTCTTTGGCATAACGAAACCTCCCTAAAACCAAAATAAACTATAATGATCCAGATCACCTGCAAGTAATTTAATCGATGGTACCCTGCCTTGTCAATAAACTATTACCAGTCAATAGCTTCCAATATGCCCTGTCTACCAGCCCTTGAGGACCTTGCGTAGAAGTTCGACGTCTTTTTCGTCGCACCAGACATAGGCCGAGTACGCAGTGCCAAAACCAATGGCGTCCACCGCATATAGGTTGATCCCTTCCTGGGCAATACGATCCAGGGTGTCGGCCAGGGCTCCTGCCCTGTCTTCTCCTGTTAGATGAAAACAGCTTCCTTCCCGCACCACCCAATCGGCGTCTTTAATGGCATTCTTAAAGGCAATCGGGTCCCGCGGGATCGCGATGATTTCGGCATTTCCACGGCCGATCCCGAATCCCCACACCCCAGCTAGATTGATCTCGCATTCAGCCATTCGCTTGGCAAAGCGCGCCAATTCCCCCAACCGGTCCTCTGTCAAAATACCAAAATAAGTCGCTCGCTTAACATCCATGATTCTGTCTCCTCCGTAGTTACGGTTTGATACCAATTCGCCTTCATTCGGTTACCTGGTAAAAAGCAGGTTGAGGTCAAGGTTAAGGTTTAGGAACTTCTTAGCCTCAACCTCAGCCTTCTTCATGCCTCCTCGCCGCCTTGGTATCCTGTTGAATGCGAATTGGTATGAATCAATACCCTTGCACCTTACTGCAATCTCGCCCTGTGTGCCCGTTCACTTAATATGAGACAAACAAGAGAACATACCTGAACTTTCTAAAAATAGCGGGAAAGGAGAAGGGACTGGAGGAGTTATAATATTTCAACGCATTAGCACCATCATGGCAGGAAAGGCTTAGTTAGCGATGAAAAACCAGTCATCTCCCCAGCACCTAATAGCCTTCACCCCCCAGCCTCTTTGGGTATTCGCAAACGAAAGGGCTTTATACCATGTTTTTGCGGCAAGTTTCTTTGGTTCCCATGTCAAACCCCCATCTCTTGTCCTGAGTATAAGGGCATCGCTTCCAACGACCCATCCCGAATCTTTATCAACAAAATAGATACCGTCTAACGGCTCATTGGTCCAGCTCTTTTGGGGATTCCATGTCAAGCCTCCATCTCTGGTTTTCAATATTGTTCCAGTGGCACCAATTACCCAGCCTATATTTTTATCAAGAAAGAAGAGGCCATTGAGTCTTACATGGGCACCGGTTGAATGCGAAACCCAATTTGCTCCTCCATCAGTAGTCTTCAAAACGGTGCCGCTGCTTCCTACGGTCCATCCTATATTAGAATCAATGAAGAAGATATTCGTAAATCCAGTTGTTATCCCGGTCTTCTGGGGAATCCAGTTTTCTCCGCCGTCACTGGTCTTGAGGATCGTCCCTGCTGTTCCGGCTACCCAGCCTATATCCCGATTAGCAAAGAAGACCCCTCTGATCCATTGACGTGTGCCGGATGTCTGGGGATTCCAGGTAACACCACCATCCGAGGTCATCAGGATGGTACCTGCGCCACCTACAGCCCATCCAATATTAGGGTCTATGAAGAAAACACTTTTCAGGCCCTCTGTTATCCCACTTGTCTGGGCGATCCATGTCGCCCCGCCATCACTCGTCCTAATGATAATTCCATTAGTCCCAACTGCCCAGCCGTTATTGGCATCGGTGAAATAGACACTGTCGAGCTGGCCGGTTATTCCACTCTTTTGAGGAACCCCTTTCGTTCCCCCATCTGTTGCCTTAATTATCGACCCCTCAGACCCGACACTCCGTCCGGTATCTGAAGGCTGGCCTGCTGGATTGTTTGACGAATATGCCTCTCCCTGGCCCAGCGTGGGAGATGGACGATCTAAATCAGCATAATTTGATATAACAGATCCGCAGCCCAATAGACTACCTATGAAAGATGGAATGATTAATACCCTTGCAAGTTTTGCAATAAATATCATTTTCCTCCTCCGCTTGTTCATTAATAATGGTAATACTTTATACTAAATCTGGGCTCAAGGTCAAGCTATAACAGGCCGTGGGTAGATTCTGTTGACATTGAAGCCAAGATTGCTATATCTTTAAGGAAACATTCATGCTGACAAGTTGGCACAAAGGACTATGAAAACGACCCGGCAATTAACAACTGTCATGCCCGAATGCTTCTATCGGGCATCCAGCCCCACGATTTAATCTGTCAGGGGTGTATATGGATTCCCGCTAAAATCCTGCGGGAATGACAATATTAATCAAAGAGGGGTCTTCAGGTGAAGTATTTAGAGAATATCCGGCATAAATAGAGTTTATGGAAAATAACATGGAGGTAACATAAATGAAATTTATAGCGCGGGCTGCAAAGGTCTCGCTCTTGATTTTTCCCATTGTTAGCCTGTTGAGTTGTGGATACCTCAAATCCAATTATGTTGATCCAAGTCCCCTGACCAGTCAATCAAGCCAAGAAGGGGAATATTCGTTATATATCGCAGAGAAAAAAATAGATAACCATCATAAAGATATGCCGCATACAGAGGCTACTGCTACTGGAGAACACCTTCTTGACATATTCTTTATTGATGCCAAACCCGGTTGGAAGGTCGGAAGCAGCGGTACAATATCTAAGACCATTGACGGCGGCACAACCTGGGAGATCCAGGAGAGCGGGACAAAGGAGTGGCTTGACAGTATCTTTTTTGTTGATAAAGAAAGGGGATGGGCTATTGGGGCTAATGGTACTATCCTCAGCACATCCAATGGAGGAAGTACATGGGATAGGCAGGATAGCAATACCTCTGAATGGCTCAACAAGGTCTTTTTCATAGCTAAGGATATAGGATGGATCGCAGGAACAGGTGGAAAGATCTATAAGACCAGAGACGGAGGTTCTACCTGGGAGCCCCAGAAGACCGGAACAGACCTTTCAATAAATAGCATCTTCTTTGCTGACAACGATATCGGTTGGGCAGCAGGATCAGGAGGTATCATCCTTAAAACCAGAGATGGAGGAGCTACATGGGCAAAAGTAAAGGATGGTATGGGCAAAACCCTTAACGGTATATTCTTCACAAACCCTAATATTGGATGGGGGGTAGGAAGCAAGGGGACTGTTATTAAAACAACAGATGGCGGTAGTAGATGGGATGCGCAGCAGAATATAAAGCCTGAATGGCTAAGAGGACTATTTTTTATTAACGCCAATACCGGGTGGTCTGTCGGATCCGAAGGGTCGATACTTAAGACCATGGATGGCGGGGCAACATGGGTCGCTCAAAGTAGCGGAATAACTGGCGGGTTAAACAGCGTATTCTTTGTTGATTCCAATATAGGCTGGGCAGTTGGGGTTAATGACGCCATCCTTAAGACCAGCGATGGCGGATCGACCTGGATCCCCCAGACAAATGAGACAACAGAGTCGTTGACAGGTGTATTCTTTACAGATCCTAATACAGGATGGATAGTGGGCGGCTCGGGCGTAATTCTAAAAACCACTAATTCAGGGGTAAGTTGGAATCCGCAGCCAAGTGGTACACCACAATCGCTAAAAGGGGTCTTCTTTGTTAATCGGGATATTGGCTGGATAGTCGGAACAGCAGGGACAATCCTCAAGACCATTGATGGCGGGTTAAACTGGAGTCTTCAGAAAAGTGGAAACACATTTAGACTTAATGGCATCTTTTTTATCAATCCGCAGATAGGCTGGACAATAGGGGGCAGCGGCACTATCTTAAAGACCGCTGATGGCGGGTTAAACTGGATTCAGCAAGAAAGTGGTGTTAATTTAAGGCTAAATAGCCTTTTCTTTGTTAATAAAGAGATAGGATGGGTAATAGGGTCTAATGGGGCAATCCTTAAGACAGAAGATGGCGGCTTGACATGGAAAACCCAAAATAGCAGGACAGACGAGGCCCTGACTGGTATCTATTTTACCAATAAAGATATCGGATGGATCGTTGGAACCGATGCCCTCATACTCAAGACTAAAGATGGCGGAAACACCTGGCTACCCCAGAGGCTTACCAGCGACTCCTGGTTTAAAGCCCTATTTTTTGCCGATGAGATGAAGGGTTGGGTAGTGGGAACTAAGGGGTCTATTTTCAGTACCGTTGATGGGGGAAAGAGCTGGGAGGCCAAGAGGACAGCAACCGGAGAGACCCTCTATTCTGTCTTCTTTGCCGATCCTGATAGAGGATGGGTAGTCGGAACCAGGGGTATAATCTTGAAAACTGTTAACGGCGGTTCTGATTGGAAATCCCAAAAGGATATAATGGAAGCCAGGATTAATGACAGGTCAGCCGGAAAGACCCTGAAGATATCCGGCCCGGACTTAGCATCCACACTTGCAGAATTAAGATATAATGAAAATATTAATAATCTCTTCTTTATTAAACCTGATACAGGCTGGATAGTAGGGACACGCGGTACCATATTAAAGACTACAGATGGCGGTGCAAGATGGGAACCTCAAGTAAGTGGAACAACGACTTCACTTTATGGGCTTTTTTTCATAGATGAGAGTACAGGCTGGATAGTAGGGGTAAATGGGACAATCCTTAATACCACTGATGGGGGTATTACATGGAAGGATCACGCGAGCGGGACAAGAGATAAACTCTTTCATATCTTTTTCATAAATCCAACAACCGGCTGGATATCAGGGGGCGGCGGGACGATATTAAGGACCTCTGATGGAGGAGAAAATTGGACCCCTCAAACAACTGGATTAACAGTAAGCATAACCAATATCCGATTTGTAGATAAGGATACAGGTTGGGCAGTCGGGGTAAATGGCACTATTCTTAAGACCATAGATAGCGGCGCTACATGGACCCGCCAGAGGGGCAATAAAGGGGAATGGCTTCAGGGGCTTTGTGCCCTAGATAAAAACAGGGCATGGGTAACTGGAACTGATGGTACCATCCTAAGTACAACTGATGGCGGGGCAACCTGGATTCCCCAGAAAAGCGGGACAAGAGAAGAGATTAATGGCATTCATTTTCTTGACGCCGATGCCGGGTGGGCAGATGGAAGCGGGGGTATACTTAAGACTAATGACGGAGGAAAGACCTGGACCCCGCAGAAGAGCGCTATAGACGAGGAACTCCAAAGAGTTCAAGGAGATAACCATTTTAGTTTATTTTTTCTAGATTCAAAGAGGGGTTGGGTTGTTGGTCGGAGTGGGATTATTTTAAATACCGAAAATGGGGGGATAGATTGGACCGTTCATAGGATCGGCCGGCCTTAAATAAAGAGAGGGGAAAATGAGATTAGTTCACAAACTCACATGGGCAATAATTATAGTATCTTTTATTGGGGCTACTCCTTCATATGCTTCCTCTGTAAGTGGAATAACATCCATTGTGCCAGCAGAATGGAGCAATGAAAAACTGTATCATATCTTCTTTCTAAACCGCGACACAGGCTGGATAGTAGGTACAGGTGGCGTCATCTTAAAGACCGCAAATGGAGGAATAAAATGGGAGCCACAGGTAAGCGGCACTACCGAGGAATTAAATGGGGTAGCTTTCACGGATACCAATACAGGCTGGATAGTTGGAAGCCGTGGTACCATTCTTAAAAGCATTGATGGCGGAAAAACCTGGAAAACCCGTACAAGCGGGACACCGGAAAGGCTAAACTTTATCTTCTTTGTAAATCCTACAACAGGGTGGATAACAGGTCGTTATGGTACTCTTTTAAAGACCTCTGATGGAGGAAATAATTGGACCCCTCAAACCACGGGATTAAGAGTAAGCATCAACCATATTTATTTTATTGACGAGAATACAGGTTGGGTCAACGGGTCAAATGGTACTATACTTAAGACCATAGATAGCGGCGCTACCTGGACCCCCCAGAATAGCGGGGGAGAGGGATGGCTTAAGGGGCTCTTTGCCATTGACAAAAACAGGGCATGGGTAACTGGAACTGATGGTACCATCCTAAGTACAACTGATGGCGGGGCAACCTGGATTCCCCAGAAGACCGGGACAACGGAGTGGGTTAGGTCTGTCTATTTTATCGACAGCAATACTGGTTGGGCAGTCGGGAACAGCGGCACAATACTCAAGACTCTTGATAGCGGCAAAAGTTGGGGCCCACAGAAAAGTGGAACCGACAAGGAGTTGTATAATATAATCTTCACCGATTCAAAAAGGGGCTGGATCGTGGGGAACAAAGGAATTATCTTAAACACTGAAAATGGAGGGATAGATTGGATCT
>JACRHA010000108.1 GCA_016234185.1 Nitrospirota bacterium | reverse complement strand
GGATCCTTCCTGATGTACTGGAGGGCCGGAAAGCAGATGACCGCACCATGGGCCAAGTTTGCCACCTGGGCGCAGATTGCGCTCTTCTTTTTAGCCGCCATATTTATCATCTACCTTGGTGTATATGGCTATTATGTCCCTGCTATCTATAGGGTCAATGTCCTCTCTGTATTACAGGTGCTCTCTGTTCTGGCTATACTTTTACTTGTAACCCCGATAACTGCTCTTATGTTAAAGAGCGCAAAGGAGACCAGCGCGATGAAGTGGGGAATAATGCCCAATAGTTCGCAGTATGTGCTTATCTCAAATGGTATGTGGATCGTACTCACCATGACCCTGATGGGCTATGTCAGATCCTCCTCCAGGACATACTGGCATATATACGGGATAATGAGGGACAACTCAGCATATGCATACCAGCCCACCCTCGGGGAGGCAGCCATTATGATGGGTCTGGTCACGTTCTTCTTTGTCCTAATAGTGGCCTTCATATTCTGGCTCTCAGGCCTGTCAAAGAAGGCTGGACACGAGGAGAAGGCTATATCAGCCGCACAACACTAAGATAGAGGGAAGGAGATCATCTATGATTGCCGGCAATCTTATCCTTTTAGCAATAATTTTCGGTGGACCTATGTTATATGTAATCTTCCCTGTTCGGCCAAAGAAAAAGGGCGAACACACAGGTTCGCCCCTACCATGAGGGGGATTATTTCCAAAGAGGGGAAGAAAGGAAGTAAAAATGACCACTCGATTCCACGAAGACCCAAATTACTATTGCTCAGAGAAAAAACTGGACAGACTGAACGGCTGCCCTGATTAATGGTTCAGGATAAAGCCCCAGGAATAATGTCATGAACGACATAACACAAAGGGCTACTGTAAGTGTCGGGGAGAAGGAAAGGGGCGCAACATCCTGAGGTTCCTGCACATACATTACCATAACCACCTTAAAATAGTAGTAGAGGGAAACGGTGCTGTTGAGTATCCCGATAATGGCCAGCCAATAAAAACTCCCCTGGATAGCAGCATTAAACAGGAAGAGCTTCCCGATAAAACCGGCAGTAGGAGGAATCCCGACCAATGATAGGGCAAAGATAACAAATGACCCTGCCACTGCAGGATGGGTCCGGGCCAAACCCTTAAAATCGCTGATCTGATCACCCCGCGAATTTTGCCGGCAAAGGAGGATCACCATGGTAAAGGCGCCCAATGTCATAACTGCATAGGCTACCGAATATATAAGTACCGCAGCCATGCCTATTCTTGATGCGACAATAAAGCCCAGCAGGATATAACCGGCATGGGCAATAGAGGAATAGGCCATTAGCCGCTTAAAATTGGTCTGGACAAGGGCAGTAATATTTCCAAGGGTCATTGTAAGGACAGAGAGCAACCAGAGGAGCTGCCACCACGAATCATAGGAAGATCCAAGCCCTACCATAAAAATACGGAGCATGGCAGAAAAGGCGGCTATCTTGGAGCCTGCTGACAGGAATGCAGTAACTGTAGTAGGCGCCCCCTCGTAAACATCAGGCGCCCACATATGGAATGGAACAACTGCTATCTTGAATCCAAAGCCGGCCACAAGGAGGACTATGGCCACAAACAACATTGGGCTGGAATTTAAATTATGTTGACTCAGATAGGCCGAGATTGAGCCTAGATCTGTGGCGCCGGTAAGCCCATATAAAAAGGCAATGCCATACAGGATCAGACCTGAGGTAAAGGCACCGGTCAGGAAATACTTAATCCCTGCCTCTCTCGATCTCATATCCCTCTTCATAAAGGCTGTCAGGATATAGAATGAGAAGGACATCAGCTCCAGAGAGATATAAATAGTAAGGAGGTCAGCGGCAGAGGACATAAACATCATCCCCACCGTTGCAAAGAGTATCAGCCCGTAATATTCCCCGAAATTGATCTCCTCGATCTTAATATACCTGACTGAGATTAATATAGCCAGCATTGAGACGACAAGAAAGAGTCCCTTGAAGAATATGGCATAGTTATCAAGTGTGATCATCCCTGAAAATGTCGTGATATTCCTCCCCCAAAGTGTAAAGAGGGAGAGACCGGAGCAGATTAAGGCCCCTATGGAGAAATAACCCATCCATTCCTTCTTCTCCTTGGGTACAAAGGGCTCGGCAACAAGAAAGATGCAGGCCAGGGCAGTCAAAATTATCTCAGGAAGGATAGCTGTTAAGGTAACTGATGGCAAGGCAATCTCCTTTTATTCTCCGCTATGAGGCATAGGTTTCTGGCGCTCTGTGCTGCTGGAGGCAGGAACGAGGGGTATTGCATCCCCTTTTGGAATCCCGGCCTCCTCTATTGTCATGGTCTTGCTTTTCTGAGCCCAGCCGGGATTGACCTTCTGTACAATATTAATTATCGCGGGTTCCATTATCTTGATAAATGGTTTCGGGTAAAGGCCTATCCAGAACATAAAAATAATCAATGGGATCATATATGCAATCTCTCTTCTGTTCATATCAGGCAGGTTCTTGTTTTCCGGGTTATCCAGAGTGCCGAACATCATCCTCTGATAAAGCCAGAGCATATATGCTGCCCCCAGTATTATCCCAAGCACTGCAATCGCTGCATAGATCTTGTTATACTGAAACGCCCCTACGAGGATCAAAAACTCCCCGACAAATCCATTTAGACCGGGGAGACCTATAGAAGAGAACATGGTAATGGCAAAGATCGCAGCAAAGATCGGCATCCGGTTGGATAGCCCGCCAAAATCAGCAATCATCCTTGTATGACGCCGCTCATAGATAATACCGACAATCAAAAAGAGGGCCCCCGTAGAGATCCCATGATTAACCATCTGAAGGACACTTCCGGTAATCCCCTGGGGGTTTAAGGCGAACATCCCGAGCATTACAAAGCCGAGGTGGCTGACCGATGAATAGGCAATAAGCCGTTTTACATCCTTCTGGGCCAGGCAGACCAGAGCCCCGTATATAATGCCGATAATGGCCAGAGCGGCCATAAACGGAACAAAATACATGCTTGCTAAGGGAAAAAGGGGAAGACTGAAACGTATAAAACCATAGGTCCCCATCTTCAGCAGGACGCCGGCCAAAAGCACACTTCCTGCTGTGGGGGCATCAGTATGCGCATCAGGAAGCCACGTATGGAAGGGAAACATCGGCACCTTGATGGCAAAACCGAGGAAGAAGGCAAGGAAGAGCCAGAACTGAAAGGGCAAGAGAGGCAAATGCATCTTATAGAGCTCAACAAGGTTGAATGTGAATTCCCCTGTCCCGTATGCAGGGTTGCTGTTTAAAAAATAGAGGGTCAGGATCCCAAGGAGCATAAATAGGGATCCGAAAAGGGTATAGAGAAAAAACTTTATAGCAGAATAGAGCCGGCGCCCGCCTCCCCAGATCCCGATCAGGAAATACATCGGAACCAGCATGATCTCCCAAAAGATATAAAAGAGAAAAAGGTCCATGGCCATAAAGACGCCCAGCATGCCGGTCTCCAGGAAGAGGATCGAAACATAATATTCCTTGACCCTCTCATGAATCGCGGCAAAGGAACTTAGGATAGCAATGGCGCTGAGGATAGTTGTCATGAGGATCAATAAAAGACTGATCCCATCGATTCCAAAGAAGTATTCAACGCCCAGGGTGGGAATCCATGATGCCTTTTCTATGAACTGCATATTTACATTGGAAGACTCAAAGCCCGGCAACAGGAGGAAGGAGATCACCATATCCACTATCGATATTCCGAAGGCCGTATACATTATTTTTTTATGATTGTCCTTATCTATGAACAACAGGATAAAACAGCCAATCAGCGGGATGTACGCAATTAATGAAAGGATCGGAAAGCCGTAGACGTTTGTCATTAAACCCCCGTTCTAAAAAATAAAGATAACAGTTAGGATGGCAATGCCGAGCCCCATAGCCAGCATATAGTTCTGAATAGCGCCTGTCTGGAGCCTGCGAAGACCCCTTGCACCGAAATCAAGTGTATCAGAGACTCCGTTCACCGTACCATCGACCACATAGATATCAAACATCTCAGAGATCTTGCTCTCAAGGATCGTTATCCAACCAGAGGCGTTCACCAGTCCATCAACTACCCATTGATCGAAAGTCCAGAGAAACTGGGATATCATGAGTATTGGTTGAACTATAACAACAGAATATATTTCATCTACCCAGTATTTGTTATAAAGGGCCTGGTGTAAGCCCTGAACCCTGGCAGCCAGCCTCTTTGGAAGTTCCGGATTTTTAATATAAAAGGAATATGCAAGGGCCAGCCCGGACAAGGCAACTCCTATAGAGAGGGCCATCAGGCCGAGCTCCAGGCCTAACGACAGATGATGACCGGCGCCCTCATGCACCTCTCCGCCTGCACTACCTACGACAGAGGAGAGAAACCTATGAATCCAGCCGGATTCAGGGGGAAAACCTACAACCATGCCGATTAACAGAGAGAAACCGGCCAGGATCATCAAGGGAACCGTCATATTATGCGGAGACTCATGGATATGATGCTCTACCTCATGATCCACCCTCGATGAACCATAGAAGGTCAAAAAGAGGAGACGAAACATATAGAATGAGGTCATTAAGGCAGTTGCTAACCCGATTGCCCAGATCAGATAGTGTCCCCCGGCAAAGGCAGAGGTCAGGATCTCATCTTTACTCCAGAAACCTGCCAAAGGTGGTATCCCTGCAATTGCGATGGTCCCGATCAGAAAGGTCTTGTATGTAGCAGGTATCTTCCTTGCCAGCGCCCCCATCTTGCGGATGTCCTGCTCCCCGGATAAGGCATGGATAACAGAGCCTGCACCAAGGAATAACAGTCCCTTGAAGAAGGCATGGGTAAAGAGATGAAAAACACCAGAGACATACGCCCCAACACCACAAGCCAGGAACATGTATCCTAGTTGGCTTACAGTGGAATATGCCAATACCTTTTTTATGTCCGTTTGTACAAGCCCAATAGATGCAGCAAATATGGCGGTAATTGCACCGACAACGGCAACAACCTCCAATGAGAACGGCGCCATAGAAAATAGGATGTTTGACCTTACAACCATATAGACCCCGGCTGTCACCATGGTTGCAGCGTGTATGAGTGCGGAGACAGGGGTCGGTCCCTCCATGGCATCCGGAAGCCACACATAAAGGGGAATCTGGGCTGACTTACCCATGGCCCCTATGAAGAGACACAGGGTGATGATTGTAGCTATCTTCGTGTTGATCAGATGGGTATTTGCAAATACAAAACTATAATCAAGTGTCCCGAACGAGCCAAAGATCAGAAAAATGCCTAGTATAAAACCGGCATCGCCTATCCTGTTTACTATAAACGCCTTCCTACCGGCATCTGAGGCAGACTTCTTCTGGTACCAGAAACCTATCAACAGATAGGAACAGAGTCCGACACCCTCCCAACCGACAAACATCAGGAGATAGTTGCCTCCCATAACAAGGATCAACATGAAGAACATAAACAGATTCAGGTATGTGAAAAACCTGTAATACCCTTCGTCCCCATGCATATAGCCTATTGAATATATATGGATTAGAAGGCCCACACCTGTTACCACCATGATCATAATAGCAGTGAGCGGGTCGATGAGAAGACCCACATAGGCGCTAAAGTTATCGGAAACTATCCATTCAAATAACTTGATCTCGTGGGCAATAGGATTTAAGGCAATATCGGCAAATACAATGATCGAGATAAAAAGAGATGCCATCACAGCCGTAACGGCTATGATATGACTCTGATCCCTGAGATATTTTTTCCCAAATAATCCATTAATTAGCGCCCCGATTGCAGGAAATACCGGGACAAGCCAGGCATATTCAACCATGGTACACCTTTAACTTAAATTGTTTATTCCCTTATTATACAACTTTGGAACTACCCTTTCAATAAATTAATCTCATCCACGTTCAGGAATGCCTTGCCGCGGAATATGAGTATAATAATTGCAAGGCCCATAGCTGCCTCGGCAGCAGCTACAGTTATTATAAAAAAGACAAAGATCTGCCCTGTTATCGACTGCAGATAGTGTGAAAAGGCCACCAGGTTGATATTGACTGCATTTAACATCAATTCTATAGACAGGAGTATAAGAATGGCATTCCTCCTTGTCAGGACACCTACGATCCCGATTGTAAAAATTATGGCGCTTAAAATTAAAAAATGTGAAAGCGGGATCACAAATGACCTCCTATCATGACACTAACTCCCTCTTGGCCAGGATAATAGCGCCAAT
>JACRHA010000107.1 GCA_016234185.1 Nitrospirota bacterium | reverse complement strand
TTCGTAGCGGTCACCCCTTCCGAGAATAGCAATCTTGTTTCAGTGGTTGTTGCGAAGGAGGTCTTCCATGTTCCAAAGGTTGTTGCCCGTATCTATGACCCGAGGGGGGCAGAGATATACAGGAAGGAGGGTATCCCTACGATATCCGATACCATCTGGGGGGCAAATACCCTCAAGGGTATATTATGCACGCCAAGGGTGTCTACCCTTACGAGCCTGGGAAACGGTGAAGTGGTGATCCTCCAGGTAGAAATCCCTTCAAGGCTTATCGGAAGGAATGTTGCAAATCTGACTATGCCTGCCCAATCTATGGTGGTCGGGATTGTGAGAGAGGGGAGGGGATTTATCCCCACGATGGGGAGTCAGTTTCAGGAATATGATATAGTCATAATCTCGGTTGTTTCTTCATCTCTCACAAAGTTTATGGAGATGGTTCATCCATGAAAGGTATTCATAATATGAGGGGGGAGTTGACATGTTTGTCATTATAACAGGGGGTGGGAGGACAGGTTCTTATCTTGCTTCAAACCTCCTTTCAGCCGGCCATAAGGTGACTGTTGTTGAGAAGAGGCGGGAGACCTATGAGAAGATAAAAAAAGAGATTAGCACAGAGATTATATTGGGAGATGGATCGAATCCTACCCTCCTTCAAGAGGCTGGTACAAGGAAGGCGAATCTTGTAATTGCTGTGACCTCTCAAGATGAGGATAATCTTGTTATAGCAAGGCTTGCCAAGCTGGAATTTAATGTACCACGGGTCATTGCAAGGGTAAATCATCCGAAAAACTACAAGATATTTACCAGGGAGTGGGGTGTTGATGTTGCGATAAGCGCAACCCATATCATTGCGAAATTGATTGAAGAGGAGGCCACTATCGGCGATCTTGTTACGCTCCTTAAACTTAGATCCGGTGAGATAGCCTTAGTTGAGGCCAAGATAGATGCCGGGTCGACTCTTATCGGGAAAGAGATCAGAGGGCTTGAGCTTCCACCTGACGCTGTTGTGGTGAGTATCATTAGGGACGAGAAGGTTGTTTTCCCAAAGGGGCAGAGCATTTTTACAGAAGGGGATGAGGTCCTGATCTTAACCAGTGTTGCAAGCGAGAAGAGGCTGTCTGAACTCTTTAGGGGATCACAGGGATAATAGTTGATACCAATTTGCCTTCATTCGGCTACCTGCGTTGGCTTCGTCGTCGGCTCCTCAACGTACAAACCGTACGCCTGCGTCGCCTCCTCCTCGCCGCCTTGGTATCCTGTTGAATGCGAATTGGTATGAAGATAGATGTTAAGGTGATCCCGAATGCCAGGAAAGAGAGGATTGTAGACGACGACGGTATCTTTAAGGTTTATGTAACGGCCCCGGCACTTGATGGAAAGGCCAATAAGGCATTGATTGATCTTCTTGCTGAGCACTTTGATGTAAAGAAGGGTGATGTAAGGATAGTAAAGGGTGAAAAATCGAGGGAGAAGGTGGTGGAGATTATAGATCCAAATTGTTATATACTTTCGCGAGAAGGAATGGCTGACAACTCCTATCCATTTAAGAAGTAATGGGTATACCTGTTGTTAATATAGATGTTAATTGACAAGTCCAACTCAATCCACTATATTTCATTCATCTATTGCAATAGGTAAAATAAGACATTAAGTGTAAGTGGCGCGTCTGAAAGATGATTAGGTGAAGGTCCGATATTATATCGATCCGAATACAGAACAACCACATATTTATGGACATGATGTTTCGGAGCGGGAAGATGAAGAAGTGCTATCACACCCTGGCGAAGATCGTCCTGGGCGAGAAGGATCAAGGGTGGCTATCGGTCGAACTACAGGTGGCAGATATCTCAGGGTTATCTATGTTTCTGATCCGGAACCAGACAGCATTTTTGTTATCACAGCCTACGAACTGAGTGGAAAACCCTTAATGGCGTACAGGCGCCGTCGAAGGAGGAAGCAGAAATGAAGCCGAGTAAATTCCCGCCGGGTTGGAATGAGGAACGTGTAAGACGCATACTAGAACACTACGAATCGCAATCGGAAGAAGAGGCTCTGGCAGAGGATGAATCTGCGTTTGAAACTCCTGATCAGACAGTGATGGAAGTACCATCAGAGTTAGTTCCGGCGATACGCGAACTAATTGCAAAATACAAAGTTGCTTAGTGGCTTATAAGTTATAAATCAAGGGCAAAGACTATGGCGCTGCGTATTTGTTCAAACTTTTCTTGCGGAAGGGTTGTAATGAGCGAGCCAATTTTCCCTTTTGATACTGTTTGGATATGATCTAAGTTAATGGCACAGTCTCTCTTCATGCCATTGTGTTTGGAAAGAAAAACCTCGCTTGGAATGTCTCTAACAGTTGAAGTGATTGGAGCAATAGTAACTTCGCCAAGATATTCAAGAACAGAGTCTCGTGTTAGGATAAGGACAGGGCGTTTCTTATCCGGGGATTCGAATTTATACCACCTGATATCTCCATGCTTCATTTATCTCCCCAATCCTGTTCTCCCTCCCATATACTGAACTCGTCTTTGCTCACTGGATGTATCTTGTATCCTCTCTTGTGCTTTTTTTCTAATTGGATGACATTAAGGTTGTCGATGGCCTCCCTGAGTGCTGTTCGAGTAAATGCAGACCTGGTCGTTTTGAGTTCTTTTGCGATCTTGTCAACCGCTTCAACTAAGTTATCATCTAACGTCATCTGTATCGTTTTCATGAAAGCACCATCATTTTATGTGGATAACTATAGTTAGGATAATACACATCATTCATGGTGTCAAGCAGCCAGACCAAGATGGTAGCTTTATATAGTTTCTTTAGTCAAGATAACGGCCAATTTAATGGCGGCTATTAGTCCTTGGATGAAGTCCCGTTTTCTTTTGCTGTGTCCAGGCATACTGGTCAGGGGACTCAGGTTTTTTCGCAGCAGACCCTACGAAAGCACAATTTCATGCAGGGGCGAACCTGTGTGTTCGCCCTCTTTGGGATCGACAGATACCTTTTCAGTGCAGACACATAGGTCTGCTCCTACGTTGCCCTACACACATTCACAATCCGGTCTTTGCCCCTCGGCTCAAAGATTTAGCTTTGACCAGCGACTGCCCTTGCAATCCTGGGCATGCTGAATATTTATCTTTAACATCAATAAAACGGTTGCTGTCCATATTTGGTCTACGATAAGAAACTGTCCAGAAAGATTGTGTGATTTTTAAATGGGATATCATTAAAATTATGGGTAATTTCTTTGAACTACGTAACTGAAACTCTCATCTTCTTTAATGCTGCAAGTGAAGGAAGTACTAATACTTCTTTCCCGAGTATTCCACAGATACGTTCAAAGGCTTTATCAAAGGTCAGCATTCTAAGATACCTAGGCATTTCCAATGCAATCACAAAATCGCCGGCTTGCATACATTTTGTCTTTGTCTTGGGAGTATTAGGGTTACTTATTGCTGATTCAATTAGAGGTAGTGGTTTTGTGAAGCCCTCATTCTTATCATTATGTTCTTTGGCCTCTTTCACTAACTTTTTCAAGTGACCCTTGCTACTCTTCCACAGCCTTTCTACGGTGCACTCCGTCTTACAATTAATTTCCTCCAAAAATTTCTGGAAACTTGCATTGATTGATGCTTTCGCCAAAGGGCACTGTGTCATATTATCAACATATTCATATATTAAGGTATCGAAATAAACTAGGGCTGAATGAATCCAGGTTTCGAGCTTAATAAGAAACTTTTCTTTATCATTGGCAATGTCCGGTTCCTTTAAAAACTCGGCAATGGCACTTAGGATGATCTTAGTTTCTCTTTGCCGAAACCCTTCTGCAAAATAATTCAAGGCGTCGCTAGGAGTATCTTCTTCCAGCGTAACGAAATATAGGTCGATCAGTGTTTTCACAACTGAGCGCTTATATTCCATCAACACATAAAAAGAACTCCAGCTTCGAACCCCTCTTAAATATTTCTTAATCTCTTCTTTAACCAGGCTATGTCCAAAAAGTAATTTTCTTGGTATTGAAGTTTCAAGAAACAAATCTTTATTTATTGGCTTGCTCTTCTCATTAATCATCATCTTCATCAACTGTCGCAGCAGGGTAAATATCAATCCCGCTCTTATGAAGTGCCCTAAAAAGTTCAGCCATTTTCTTTTGGTTTAATGAAAGATCCCCTGTTTGCTCAATGATGTTTTTCAGTTGTTCGATTTGCTCTATTGTTAAGTCTCGCCACTTCTTCCCTCTTATGGCCTCTTCCAATGTACTTACCAGTAGGACTCTTTCCTTTGGCAAAGCGTCCTTGATCTCCCAGGCCTTAGTGATTTGCTCCCTAAACCCCGTCATGAATGCTGCTCCTTCCAGCTTACCTAGGTTATCCTTGAGCTTTTCAAGTAAGAGCAACATCATTTTTAAATTTTTCCGAAGTATAAATTCTGCAAATGCCGGGCTTAGTTTCTCGGCCTTCCCAGAAATAGGAATCTCACGCTTCTCCGTTGGAGTTTCATGGTGCTGTCCTACTGTGGGCAAATTGAAAAAAATGTGGAAGATGCTGTGTTTCTATTTGGCTCCTGAGTAGATAAATTATAAGGCTCCGAAGATATGCCTGCCGAACCTACAGTCTTAAGTTTCTCAATTTTAGTAGTTTCTGTGTGGGGTGCGATAGCTAGAATCATTATTATTCTTCTCCTAGGACATATTCAGCGATATTGCCAGGAATTGAGGTTACTATATTAAGTCCATGGTCAAGAAAATTTTCTGCAATATTCGACTTTGGATCATTAATATAGTAATCACAATCAATAAAAAATGCAACATCAGGATAATCAATCTCTTTGGGATGCTCACCTGGTCCGGTATCAACTGTAGCTGGCTGATACCATTTGGAAATTTCCTCCTTTTTTACAGGGCCACAGGTAATATGGAGTTTGTAGCCGTCCTTTTCAGTAATAATATTATACATATAATCTTCTACCCGATCTCCCACAATTTCCAATAACTTTGGACTTTGTGAAAAAAATTTCCCTTGAGTGATCTTAACTAACTCATTAAATTTGAATTCCACAGGAATCATGCTTTGAGTACGAATACCACATCGAAGATAGCTCTCAATCTTCAATTTTTGATTATATTCTTTTAATGCTCGCTGAAACATGGTTCGAAATCCTTCTGTAGAATTTAAGCCATCAAATTCTAGCGTTAATCTGGAGTGATCAAATTCAAGGACGCTTCTATTTTCGAAATTGCTCAGTCTTATCTTGAGACCATCGGTAGTCCAATGCTTATAATCATGAAACAGAAGATTCCCAATCTGATTTTTTACATCATAAAACAAAAGGCTCGACTTAAATCGATACTCGCATACAAGCTTGTATATTTGTGGTTTTAGGGCCATAATTGCATCTTAATTTACTATATCGGCATTCTGCAGAAAGAAGTATAGCAATATATAACGAACTGTCAAGATCTTTCGAGTTTGTTTGAGTTTTTTGATAAAATAAATCATGATAAAGAGGGGTGTTAGTATCATGTCCCGGATAAAGATAGAGATTATATATCCAGAATAACAATAGCCTCCCATCCAGCATCTGTCTTTTTTACCTCAAACTGGTGGAGGGTGACGGCCTTTACATCAACGATCAGATCATGTTTCATCATATCTAACCTTTCTCCATAGAACTCAGCCTTAAGCTTAAAATGCGGACCCTCCTTCCTGATCTTTACATCATACCTGCTGAATATGAGCTGTTCAGCATCCTTATAGAAGATGATCTCCTGGAGGAAATTAAAGAGGAGCATGTCTATCTCGTCATCTTCAATTAATATCTCCCTCCTCTCTTTAGCTTTGATCTGCCTTAGGTCCCTTACCATCACATTAGTAGTGGCCTGGGCTGCTGCAATGAATAGCTCTTCAAGGTTTTTGCCTTTTGCCTCAAAGGCAATATCTGCTGTTGCCATGTCCTCAAGAAATACGTAGGGCATCTCATTCCTCACAACTTTCAAGCTGACCCAGGATCTTATCCTTAACCTTTGTAATACCGCTCCCGATAAAGACAAGCTGGGTCTTTTCAGATTCAAATTCCTCCATATCCCAGCGCCCCGCCACATAGCTGAATAGATAGCTCCCATCCGTAAACCTAACAAAGCCTTTTGCCCTATAGACCTCGCCGGGCAGATTATAGGCGATCTTTTCAAACCCTCCCCTGTTTATGGCCTTATCCGAAGAGTAGGAGAAGCAATCGATATCAGGATGGGAATGCCTCACAGGGGCAAAATACCTTTCAATCCCCAATCCAAATAGGATCTCAGAATCTATCCGGCAATAACTCGTCATAAAGATGATGGCCTTATCGTTTATCTCCATGATCTTCTTTTTCACCTCATCCAATCCTCTTTGATCAACAAGATCGGTCTTATTTATCAGGACAACATCCGCCGTCTCGAGCTGTATCCTGCCGGTATGTCCTGTCTCCGGGAATCGTAAGGTCGCATCCGCATCGGCAACGGTGATCACAGTATCAAGCTGTATATATGGAAGGCTATCCCTTATATCTACTATCAGGGCATCCGGTTCAGCCAACCCTGTTGTCTCCACAACGATCATCTCAGGCCTGACCTCTTTGATGATCTCCTCCACTGCTGCCTCAAATTCTCCTATCAGGGAGCAGCATACACACCCCCCGGCCAGCTCTGCCATCTTCACATTCTTTCCCTCGATTATCTTGCTGTCTATGGCTATCTCCCCGAATTCATTCATCAGGATGGCCAACCTTCTCCTGGTATTATTCAGGATATTCCTAAGCAAGGTGGTCTTGCCGCTTCCCAGATATCCGGTTATGATGACTATGGGTGTTTTTCCGGTCATACTTATCCCTTGATATTCCCGATCGGGACGAATCTTACTACCTTTTTTGAAAGCCCTGCCTTGCCGGTTGCCTCGATTACATCATCGATATCCTTATAAGCAGGACCGGCCTCTTCAGCCAATCCCGAAAGGGAGGAGGTACGGACATAGATCCCCCTCTCTTCCATCTCCTTCAGGAGCCTTCTCCCTTCAAACATCTTCCTGGCCTTTGTCCTGCTCATCGTCCTTCCGCTCCCATGGGCTGTAGAGAAGAAACTCTGAATCCCTGATTCAACACCGGCTAAAAGATATGACCCTGTCTCCATGCTTCCGCCGATAATAACCGGCTGGCCTGTACCTTTATAGATCTCCGGTAACCCCTCCATCCCCGGGCCTAAGGCCCGGGTGGCCCCCTTCCTGTGGACTATCAGCTCTCTTGTCCTGCCGTTTATATCATATCTTTCCAGCTTGGCTGTGTTGTGGGCCACATCATACACCATATTCATCCCCAGCTTTTCAGCGCTCTGATTGAAGACCCTTTCAAATACCTCCCTGATCCTGTGCAATATAACCTGTCTGTTGGCATAGGACATATTTATGCCGCCTTTCATGGCAGCAAAGTAGTCCTGGCCTTCCGGGGAGTTGAAGGGGGCGCATGCCAGTTCCCTATCCAGTATCTTAATTCCATACTTCTTCTCCATCACCCTAAGGAATATCTGCAGATAATCGGTGGCAACCTGGTGGCCAAAGCCGCGGCTGCCACAGTGGAACATTATAACTACCTGATTCGGGATAGTGATTCCGAAGGCATGAGCAAGCCCCTGATCGAAGATATGTTCCGGCTTGGCCACCTGAATCTCAAGATAATGATTGCCTGAACCCAGTGTGCCGATCTGATTATATCCCCTGTCTATGGCCCTTTCGCTGACCTTAGATGGATCAGCGCCTTCAATACACCCATTCTCCTCTGTCCTTTCCAGGTCCTCCCTCCATCCATAACCCTCGTTTACGCACCACCTTGCCCCCTTAGCGATTACCTCTCTGAACTGCTCTTTGGAAATCTTTAAAAAACCTTTGCTTCCAACACCTGCAGGGACCCGCTGGAACAGGAGATCTACCAGCTCTTTTAGATGAGGCTTGACATCGTCAAAGGTTAGATTTGTCAGCACCAGACGCATACCGCAGTTTATGTCAAAGCCTATTCCCCCGGGAGAGATGACACCTGTCCCGGCATCCATAGCAGCAACCCCTCCTATAGGGAAACCATAGCCTTGATGGGCATCAGGCATACAGTATACGTGATTAATAATACCGGGAAGGGTTGCCACATTTGTTACCTGCTCAAATACCCCCTGATCCATATCCAACATTATTTTTTCTGTGGCAAATATCCTGGCCGGCACCTTCATATTCTCTTTAAAACTGGACGGGATCTCCCATATAGTGTCCGAGATCCTTTCAACTCCTTTAGGTATGGGCATCTTAATTCACCTCCTCCTGTCTTTTAGCCTGCCAAAAAAAGATCAATAGATATAACCTTGTCTGAACAAAGAGACAATATGACCAACTGACAATATATAGCATAATCTACTTAGGAGACATCTTCAAGCAGGAAGCTATAAAAGGCGCTATACAGACGAAAAGTAATAAGGCGGGACTTGCTTAATCGTTATACAGGAGTCTATCTACAGGTTTACCATTTCCTATATGTTTTTCCAGGATCTCATCCACATCACCGGCTGATACACCCTTGTACCATGTCCCTTCAGGATATATAACCATTGTGGGGCCTATGCCGCAGTAGCCAAGGCAGTTGCAAGGGGTAACCCTTACCATGTTGCGGAGGTTCCTTTTGGCAACCTCTCCCTTGAGCCTACTCATGATATCTTCTGAGCCCTTGGTACTGCAGCAACCCTTCGGATTATCATCCGGACGTTTATTGACGCAGACAAAGATATGATATTTAAAATTAGGCATAGATGTTGCGATTATAAGCTATGCTGGATGGAGCCTCTCCTTTTTGGCCAGGAGTTCCTCATTTGTCTCTTTATGATCAGGGTCAGCCACACAAGCATCAACGGGACATACACTTGCACACTGCTGTGTATCGTAAAAACCTACGCATTCATTACATCTATCCGGTTGGATTATATAAACAGGATCACCCTCACTAATAGCCTCATTGGGGCATTCTGGAGTGCAAGCCCCACATGCGATACATTCTTCTGTAATCTTAAATGCCATATGATCTCCTTTCTTAAAGAAATTTTAACTCATGAGGTTCTTATTTTAATAAATTTTCTATCCCTTTGCAACCCCAATGTTTTGTTTACACCTCCACTGCCTCTATATTTGGAGCTTATATTATTTTTCAACTCTTGAAGGCATCCTTTAAGAGCTTGCTCTGTCTTTCAAATGCCTGCCGTGGGTTCTTTGGGTCTTTCATAAGGGCAATCTCCTGGGTGATTAGTCTAGCCCAAGTTCAGGGGATGGTTGCATGTTTTATCCTTATGGCATGAGATAATATAGCCTAAAGGTCCTTCGGAGGGCAAGACCGGGGAAGGGGCCATAGACCTTTGGCCGAATTTGGGATAGAAGCCCCGATAGAGTTTGAGGATTATTTAAAAGGGTTTGAGGTGTTCGAAGGGCAATAAACTAATTAAATGGCTCCTTTATTTTATAGCCTCAATGGGGTTCATCACGCTTATCTCTTTGAGCATCGCTACCTTGGAAGCATCGAGCAGTTCAATCTCAAGTGGTAATCCTTCATTGTCAAGATGAAGAATAACCCCTTCTTTTATATCTATTGAATCTACAGGAGTCCCATCTCTGAGCTCTATTAAAAGAATATCAGCCTCCTTCGAATATTTTATTTTCATAAACACCACCTCCTTTAAAGTAACGATCTATATATGGGAAATAGACTGTAAGTAACACAGGCAATACTCCTTCATATTCATAAACAGCCCTGACTAAATGGTTCCCATATCTCTTGTGGGCAATATATCTACCTCTATGACCGACTATCACTTCCTCAGGAAGAATAAGCGTCTCAGCCACCATTTCTTCTTTAAGCTCCCATTTTCTAATTCTTCCTATAGCATGAAAAAGGAAAAGAATTTTTATAATTTTCTTTTGGATTCTTATTGTATAAATTTCACCTTTGCTATGAGTCTGCCTATCAATAATTTTTACTATCATGAATAGTTTTTATTATATCACTCTATTTGTTTTTTCTCTTGATAATACCGCTTTCCATTAAAATTATCTTTCCGTTGGTCCCTCAGTTAATAATTCCTGGAGCGGAAAGACACTATTTATTTCATAATATATGTCAAGAATATCTATGGGAAGTGTCCCCTCTCCTTGCCTATTGTGGTTATATGACTTTTATCAATGGTTACAGGAATAAATTCTGGGGATGGTTGCACAGTGACAATATAGGCCAAAGGACGTTTAGAGGGCAATACCTGTGAAGGAGGAAGATCAAGTCCTGGTCTATCTGAAGCTTCCCAAACCAGCGATAGAGATTATTATAATGTCCCCTCTCCCTTGATGGGAGAGGGCAAGGGTGAGGGTGAAAACAAAACCAAATGGGATGGAGGTAATTTTCTATCCCTGTTCTTGGGTTTATTGAAATTGTTGCTATTAGGCATGGCGCAAGGCTGTTAAAGAATATTCCTTAAAGTCATATAGGGTGAAAGGCTGTTCCTGTTTACCCCTAATCATAAATTAATGTGGTATTTAACGACAAAACTCAGTGGCGGCTGTAAGCCGTCCGCTGGAATGATTCGCGATCCTCATTTCTTCGGAGATCTCTGCTTGTCGTTGAACTCCGGAAGATGGCCAAATGCCTCCACAAAGACCGCGAAGCATTCATATTCGTGATTCGCCACTTTGCCCATCACCCGTAGGTCTGAGGGGAGGTTTGATGTCACGTCGCACTCCTGTGGACACACCGAAACATAGAGCCGCCTGGTCAATTTAACGTAGTCTGGGTGCTTGAAGCGGACTCTGTGGCCGCCACCATGTCCATCTCCACCTTTAATTGTGTTGTCAAACTGCTGGAGTCTGGACTTGAGCCCCCCTTTTGCATTCGTCATGCCGATATAGACAATCTCTCGTTGCCATGAGAAGGCTTGTCCAGAGAGGTCTGTACGTGAAATGGCGAGGGCGTAGACACCGGGACAGTTAAGGCTGGCAAGTTCCGTCCTTTTTGCCCATCTTGTCCAGGTTGAGAACGCGTTGTTCATCATTTCCTCTTGCTACCATTTCTACCATTTATTTTTAACTTATTCTACCAATGTATGAATTCTATATTCGACCCATTAAGTTGTCAAGGTTTTTTCTTAAAAACCTCATTGAAATAGATCAAATCAATCGGGATAATGAACCTCCCCGCAGCAAGCTGCGGGGTATCCAAAAACTAAAAAACACTGTCATTCCGCACCCCCGATTAAGACCTTCGAGGGCATGCTTGATGCGGAATCCAGTATTTTCCTTTTTCTAGATTCCAGTTTTCACGGGAATGACAAAAACAAGGTAACCCTGTAGCAAGCTACAAGGAATTCTCAAGTTAAAATGAATCGGGATAATTTATAAGTTCATTAGCCGTCATGGATGAAAAAGTTGGGGAAAAGGGATTTGAACCCCGGGTACAGAAGCAACATCTTCTTGTAATGGATTACCGCATATAAACAACATTAGGAAGGTCTTTTAGGTCAGCATCGCTTGTAACAATCCTGGCACCTTGGTCTTGCGAGGTAGCATAAACAATTGCATCTGCCATGGCCAGGCCATGCTGTAGGCTCATATCGGCAGCAAAAAGCGCAATACTTTCAGAGAGTGGAATTATCTTAGTGGAGTTTAGTTGACCAGCCACCAGCACGGCTGTTTCTTCTCCATATTCTCGCTTTATCTTTTTATAGACCTCATATAGCACAATTGACGGTGTAATAATATTTGAAGGGTCCTTTAGGTAATGTCCATAGCGATCAGCGAGATGTCCGCCCGAAAAGAACTCGATCCATCCGCTTGAATCGACAAGGATCTTCACATGCGGTCTTTCTTCTCCCTGATGCCGGACTTATCTATGCCTTTGATAAAGCCTTTGAGTGATTTTAGCGGAACCTCAGGAACAAGGGTGATAATCCCTCCTTTTTCAACGACCTGGAGGCGCTGTTGCGGCATCAGATGGAGTTTTTCCCTGATATCTTTTGGGATTACTATCTGAAATTTAGAAGAGATTGTTGTTGCTGACATAGTATGTCCCCATATCCTCGTATTACCAATTAGATATCGTTTAGGATATCGTATGCTATTCTATATGTCAACTGGTACAAGCCTAATAAGAAAACTACAAAGAAGGAGGATTGAGCTAACTTCTCATGAGGCTGAGGACCGCATCTATGATATATTTAGTGCCATAAGTTTAAGTTCTGTCATCTCCTCAATGGCATACCTGATGCCTTCCCTGCCAAAGCCTGACTCCTTTATCCCGCCGTAGGGCATATGGTCTACCCTGTAGGTCGGGACATCATTTACTATCAGCCCGCCCACCTCAATCTCCCTGAATGCCTGGAATATCTTGCTCATATCTTTAGAAAATAGACCTGCCTGAAGACCATATCGGGAGTTGTTGAGATGTGCAATGGCATCATCAAATCTTTTGTAGGGTGTTAAGGTAACCAGCGGTGCAAAGGCCTCGAGGGAGTTAACATTCATTTCAGGGGTTGTGTCTGCGAGTATGGTAGGCTCGAAGAAATTCTTGTCCCTCTTTCCGCCTGCAAGTACCCTTGCGCCCTGTTCCTTTGCCTCATTGACCCATGCCTCCACCCTCTTTGCGGCATAAAGATCGATCATAGGCCCTATATTTGTATCTTCATTTATAGGGTCGCCGATCTTGAGGCCCTTTGCCTGCGATACGAACTCCTTAATGAACTTAGGGTATATATCCTCATGGACGTAAATCCTCTGGACAGAAATGCATACCTGACCAGCATACGAGAAGGCCCCTACGACGCATCTTTTTATTGTGTAGGGGAGGTCAGCATCAGGTTCCACGATCACGCCTGCATTCCCGCCAAGCTCAAGTAAGACCTTCTTTTTGCCCGACTTCTCCTTCAGGTACCAGCCGACCTTGGGGCTGCCTGTGAATGTAACCATCTTTATCCTGGGGTCGATAACCATCTGCTCTGCCAATCGGGCAGGGCAGGGGAGGATGCTTACTCCCCCTTTCGGCAGCTCAGTCCTTGCGATAATATCTCCGAGCAGTAGTGATGTGATAGGGGTCTTGGATGCCGGTTTAAGGATGATTGGATTTCCCGATGCTATGGCAGGTGCTATCTTGTGGGCCACCAGGTTTAAGGGGAAGTTAAAGGGTGTGATACCCAATATAAGTCCGATAGGGAATCTCTGTGTTATGCCGACCCTGTTTTCTGATCCGGCCATTATATCAAGGGGGATGTTATTGCCTTCGATCCTCTTTGCCTCTTCTGCTGCGATCCTGAATGTGTTTACAGCGCGGTTCACCTCAACCCTTGCATCCGATATAGGTTTCCCTGACTCAAGGGTCAGGATCCTTGCAATCTTTTCTCTATCCTGCTTGATACCGG
>JACRHA010000009.1 GCA_016234185.1 Nitrospirota bacterium | reverse complement strand
TCGGTGAGATCCTTACCGATATAGATCTTCCCATTTGGGTATGTGATCCGATAAATGACCTTCATGTTATACGTGGCGCTTCGAAAGCTGGTTTACTAACATGTATTATACGGCCTAAATAATCTGACAAATACTGCAATTTCTGCAATATAAGCTGTCCACACATTTGAAGTTATCAATCCCATAAATCTTAAAATTACATTAGTTTAAGAGTTCAGGATTCCAGCACTAACTACTATTATGGTATATAACTACTACCACTCCCATTTTATTTTGTCAAGTTTCAGGGGTGCAGTTTCAGGGGTGCAGTCCAGTTAACAATATTGCGCAGAGGACTTAAAGGGGACAACACATCCCATATGATGGCAGGGAAAAAACCGATTCGGCCTGCAATTGCTGGTATAGAACGGATATTCATGGCGCCCTCAGCCTCTCCAATGCCTCCTTTGCTGCCATCTGCTCTGCTTCCTTCTTGCTCTTTCCGGACCCCCTTCCGAATAACCTGTCCTTAATCTTAAGCTCGACCTCAAATACCTTTTGGTGATCCGGGCCATGTTCACCTGTAATAGAATAGGATGGAAGGGTTTCAAAATTCTGCTGGGAAATCTCCTGGAGTTCTGTCTTGTAATCAAAAGAGAGCTCCGGCTTGAACAGTTCCTTCATCTCCTCCTCAAATTTATCCAAGAGAAATTTCTTTGCCGCCTCCAGTCCTCCGTCTAGATATATGGCAGCAATTATTGCCTCAAGGGAGTCTGCAAGGAGGGAAGATTTATTCCTCCCATGGGTATGCTCCTCTCCTTTTCCGAGCAGGAGGTAGCTCCCTATTTGTAGCCTCGTTGCCACACTGGACAGGGTTGGTTTGCTGACTATCCTTGCCTTCATCTTGGACAGCTCACCTTCAGGGAGGTCTACGTGATAACCTATAAGGTATTCGCTCATTACAAGGTCGAGGACGGCATCACCGAGAAACTCAAGTCTCTCGTTGTCGTTTCTTTTTTTTGTCTTTAGCTCATTTAGAAAGGACTTGTGTGTGATCGCCTCGATAAGGAGATCCTTGTTCCTGAATTTGTAGCAGAGTATTTCTTCGAGCAGAGGGAGTCTTCTGTTGGACATAAAATGTTTATCAGAAATTAGTCAGTAAATCTCTTGACAATAATAGAGGCATTTGTACCGCCGAAGCCGAAGGAATTTGAAAGTGCGGCATTTATGCCGGCGTATCTGGCCTTATTTGGCACATAATCCAGGTCGCATTCCGTATCGGGGTATTCGTAATTGATTGTCGGCGGTAAGATCCCATCTTTTATGGCAAGTATAGTAAAGATGGCCTCTATCCCACCTGCGGCCCCAAGTAGATGGCCTGTCATGGATTTTGTCGAGCTTACCGGGAGACGATAGGCATATTCGCCAAAAACCGTTTTTATGGCTTGCGTCTCGATCGAGTCTGCAGAGGTGGAGGTTGCATGGGCATTTACGTAACCGATATCCTCAGGTCTCATCTTCGCATCATCCAGGGCCAGTCTCATGCACTTTGCAGCGCCATGACCCTGCGGGGAGGGCGCTGTTATATGATATGCATCTGCATTCATCCCGTATCCCGCAATCTCACAATAGATCTTTGCACCCCTTTTTCTGGCAAAATCAAGCTCTTCCATTACAAGTATGCCTGCGCCTTCGCCCATTACAAATCCGTCCCTCTCCCTGTCAAAGGGCCGGCTTGCCCTTTTGGGTTCGTCGTTTTTGGTTGAAAGCGCCTTCATGGCGCCAAAGCCTCCCACTGCGAGGGGACATATTGCTGCCTCTGTCCCACCGGCTATCATTGCATCGGCTTCCCCCCTCTGGATGATCCTGAAGGCATCACCAATAGAGTGTGTTCCGGTAGAGCAGGCAGTAACTGCACATGAGTTTGGCCCATTAAGACCAAAACGGATTGCTATCTGACCTGATGTAAGGTTAATAAGGACCATAGGGATAAAGAAGGGTGATATCTTCTTAGGACCATTTTCAAGCATCTTCTGGTGATAATGCTCTATCGCAGGAAGCCCGCCTATACCTGCACCAACATACACCCCTATCCGATCTCTATTCTCATCGGTGCTCTTTAGGCCGGAGTCATCCATTGCCATCTGGCTTGCGGCAACGGCGTAATGGATAAAGGTATCCATCTTCTTTATCTCTTTCTTATCACTGTAGGCTTCGGGATTAAAGTCCTTTACCTCACCTGCTATCCTTGATGAGAATTCGGTAGGATCAAACCTGGTTATCCTGTCAATCCCCGATTCCCCGGCACAGATAGCCTTCCAGCTTTTTTCCACACCTGTACCAAGAGGTGTGATAAGGCCGAGCCCCGTTACTACAACCCGTTTCTTCAAATTAAAACCTCACAATCTAATGCCCTATCTTTGAACCCGTTCCTCCAAAAAAAGGCATGGGGTAGCTTCTTTGTCTGTAGGGAAATGAGGATCTTATATATTAATTCAAAGAGGAGATCCTGCGAAAACAACGAATAGTTCGATTGCTATCCCAAGCCTCAGAGGGTGACGATTTTACTCGTTTTTAGACCTTCTCTTTTATATAGTCGATAGCGTTTTTAACGCTTAGGATCTTTTCTGCATCCTCATCAGGGATCTCGATCTTAAACTCCTCTTCGAAGGCCATAACGAGTTCAACTGTGTCCAGGGAGTCTGCACCTAGATCCTCTACAAAGGAGGATTCGGCGGTGATATCCTCATCCTCTATCCCTAACTGCTCCGAAACAATCTTTTTAACCCTTTCTTCGATGGTGGTCTTCAAAACCATCACCTCCTTCTTTCAATTTGTCTGTTGTCTGTTATCTGTCAAACCATTAACATACCACCGTTAACATTTATTACCTGACCGGTAATGTAACTCGCCTCATCAGAGACCAGGAATCTTACTGCGAAAGCAATATCCATAGGTGTGCCCAGTCTTGCCTGTGGTATCCGTGACAGGAGGTCTGATCTGGCCTCCTCCGAAAGCTGCTGTGTCATGGCAGTGTCGATGAATCCAGGCGCTACTACATTCACATTTATCCCTTTCGACGCATACTCCCTGGCAACTGATTTCGAAAATCCTATTATAGCCGCCTTTGATGCTGCATAGTTTGCCTGTCCTATGTTACCCGTAAGACCAACAATAGATGCGATATTTACTATCCTCCCGTACTTCTGCCTTAACATCCGGGGGAGCACGGTCTTTATGCAGTTGAATGTACCATTCAGGTTGACATCAAGCACCCGATCCCAATCCTCATCCTTCATCCTTATAAGGAGCCCGTCCCTTGTAATGCCGGCATTATTTATCAGGATATCTATCCTCCCCCACTCATTAAAGATCCTATCAGTAACCTCTTTTACCTCAATGGAATTAGATACATCCATCCTGACTCCAATGGATCTGTTGAGGGAAAAAGATATCTCTTTTGCTGTTTCAATTGCAAGAGAGAGATCAATATCAGCCACAACGATATCGGCGCCGGCTTCATAGAGGGCCCTGGAGATACCCTTGCCGATCCCCTGCCCGGCACCGGTAATCAGTGCAACCTTACCCTTTAAGTCCATATGATATCCATGGCCTCTTTCAGGCTGTCCCTATTTTCTATATTGCTGGTCCTGACATTTTTATCGATCCTCTTCACAAGCCCGGTGAGGACATTCTTGGGCCCTATTTCAATGAAGCTTGAGACACCAGAAGTTATCATCCGCCTGATCGAGTCCTCCCATAGAACAGGAGAGGTAATCTGCCGTATAAGGCAGCTTCTTGCCTCTTCGCCCCTGGATATAGGCATGGCATCCACATTGCAAACAAGTGGGTATCTTAGGTCTCCTATCCCTATCTTCTCCATATCCAGAGAGAGTCTTTCCGCTGCATCCTTCATGAGGGGACTGTGTACAGGGGCAGAAACCGGCAAGATAATTGTCCGCTTAGCTTTCCTCTTTTCAGCCATTTCCAGGGCCAGGCGAACAGCCTCCTTTTCGCCGGCAATGACTATCTGTACCGGTGAGTTGTAGTTTGCCACTGAGACAATACCCTTACCTGATGCCTCTCTGCAGATATCTTCAACACCAAGCCTATCCAGGCCTAGTATGGCCGCAACAAGGCTCTTATCCGGAGAAAGGGCCTCCTGCATATATATACCTCTCCTGTGTACGAGGTATACGGCATCAGAAAATTTCATAGCGTCAGATGCAACAAGCGCGCTATATTCCCCAAGGCTGTGCCCAGCAACCATATCCGGCAAAAATCCTTCCCTTGTAAGTAGACCATAGGCTGCTATACTGACGGTAAGGATGGCCGGCTGTGTATATTGGGTAAGGTTCAGCTTCTCTTCCGGACCATTAAAACAGAGATCTGCGATATCAAAGCCCAGGACCCCGCTTGCCTCTTCGAAGACCCTCTTTGCCTCACAATCTTCATTAAAGAGCCTCTGCCCCATTCCGACATACTGGGATCCCTGTCCAGGGAATAAAAATGCGAGTTTAGCCATATTTAATCTACTATAAACTCTCCGCCGTCTATGCCGATTACATTTCCGGTAATCCAGTCTGTCCCCGGATTGATCAGCACAGCTATCGCCCTTGCAACATCATCCGGTCTGGTCAGTCTTCCGGAGGGGTTCTTTTTGCCTGCCTCTTCTATCATCTTTTCATGTCCCGGTATCTTCCTCAGTGCCGGTGTATCTGTTACCCCTGCCCTGATAGAATTAGCAGTGATACCCATAGGGGCAAGCTCCAGGGCCAGCTGCCTTATATGTGATTCTATGGCGGCCTTTGCCGCCGATACTGCACCATAAGAGGGCCATACCTTCTGTCCTCCTGCGCTTGTGATCGCAAAGATCCTCCCGCCTTTTTTCATAAGTCCCCTTGAAACCAGATCTTGTGTCCAGTATACAAGGCTGTTGGCCATTACATCGGCCGTCATCTCCATTTGGGCTTTGTTGATGTTATCACTGGAAGAAGATATATAAGGTTTTAGGGTCCCGAAGGCCAGAGAATGTATAAGTGCCCTTATTGATGATCCGGGTGAGGCCGTAATTTTAGCCTCAATCTCATCAAGGATCATCTTTTTCTTTTCAATGTCAGCTGCGTTCTGGTTGAAGAAGATAGCTTCCCTCCCCAAATCTTTTATCTTTGAAACGATCTCCTCGGCATTCTTGAGCGTAGCCCTCCTGTCGAGATGGACACCGAATATATCGAGCCCTGCCCTTGCCAATTCAATAGCAGAGGCCCCGCCGAATCCGCTCGATACGCCAAGTATTAATGCCCACCCTTTTTCGTTTTTCATTTCCAGTCCTTGAAGAAGCAAAATGGATTTTGTATTAGATCATAAAAAAAATGTTATGTCAATTGATCAAGGCCCTACCACTTTACCATGGCAGAGCCCCATGTAAGACCCCCGCCGAACCCCTCCATTAGGATGAAATTGCCCTCCCTGATCCTTCCTTCTCTTGCTGCTTCATCAAGCGCCATAGGGATGGAGGCTGCCGAGGTATTTCCGAAGCGGTCCAGGTTCATAACTACCTTATCCATCCGGATCTCGAGCTTCTCCACAACTGCCTTGATTATCCGCATATTTGCCTGATGGGGTATAAGGAGATCAAGATCCGAGGGACGCAGGTTGTTGGCCTTTAATGCCTCCCACGCGGCATCGGCCAGGGTCCTGACTGCTACCTTGAATGTCTCGCTCCCCTTCATCTTTATACAGTTTAATTTCCTTTCAAGGACATCTATTGAGGGCGGGATCCTGGACCCGCCGCCGGGGACATGTATCAGGTCCCAAAGGGCGCCATCTGAATGGAGATGGGTTGAGAGGATGC
Source organism: Nitrospirota bacterium (assembly GCA_016234185.1). Taxonomy (GTDB): domain Bacteria; phylum Nitrospirota; class Nitrospiria; order JACRHA01; family JACRHA01; genus JACRHA01. Next base: position 3,000 of record JACRHA010000009.1, on the reverse strand, counting down.
CTGAATCAACCCGTCCTCTTTTCAGAACTACGGCCCCGGCCCCGTCACCAAAAAGGATACATGTGCCCCTGTCTGTCCAGTCAATAATCCTTGACATCACCTCTGCCCCGATTATCAGGACAGAAGAGAATGTTCCACTCCTTACATACTGGTCACCGACAGCGAGGGCGTAAATAAATCCGGAGCATGCCGCGGATATATCAAATGCAGCGGCCCTTCTCGCCCCTATCTTGTCCTGAACAATGCAGGCCGTAGAGGGAAAGACCATATCAGGGGTTGATGTAGCAACAACAATGAGGTCCAACTCCATGGGGTCAAGACCGGCATATTCGAGCGCCCTCTCGGCTGCGATCGCGGCCAGGTCTGAGGTGGCCTCATTCTTGGAGGCAATCCTCCTCTCTCTGATGCCTGTCCTTTCCGCTATCCAGTGATCAGAGGTGGATATTATCTCCTCAAGGTCGTGATTAGTCATTATCTTCGCAGGTGCATAGGAACCCGTGCCGATTATCTTAGATCTAAACATCTTTAATCACGTATCTTTTATGTTCGAAAAAGAGGGCATGTTTTCCTCTATGTCCTTTTGTATAAAGACGTTTACGCTGTTTTCAGCAAATGCCTTTGCCAGCCTTATGGCATTTTTGATTGCCTTTGCAGATGATCTTCCATGACAGATTATTGATATCCCGTTAACCCCGAGCAGGGGGGCCCCCCCATATTCAGCATAATCTAACTTCTTTGCAAAATTCTTAAAGGAGGATTTCAGAAAGAGATATCCGATCTTCCCCCAGGAGGAGGCGGCGATCTCCCTTTTTATGAATTTTCCGATCGCCTCTGCAAGCCCTTCGCTGATCTTCAGGGCCACGTTCCCGGTGAATCCGTCGCAGACTATCACGTCTGCGCTCCCTGTATATACCTCCCTCCCTTCAAGGTTTCCTATAAAGTTCAGCGGACTGTCCTTTAACCTCTTGAAGGTCTCCTTTGTCACCTCGTTCCCTTTTATATCCTCTTCGCCGATACTTAAAAGGCCCACCTTAGGTTCTGGTTTCCCGAGTATATGTTTGGCATATTCATGCCCCATGATGGCAAATTGAAAAAGCTGCTGAGGGGTACAATCGACATTTGCCCCGACGTCAAGCATTATGGATGTCCCGAGCAACGTAGGAAGGAGTGTAGCTATTGCAGGTCTTTCGACCCCCCTTAAGGGTCCAAGGATAAAGAATGCTGCAGCCATTGATGCACCGGTATTCCCCGCACTTATAACCCCGGAGGCAACCTCTTTTTTTACCAGATCCGTTGCAATCCATATGGAGGAGTCCCTCTTTTTCCTGATAATCTGGGAGGGGGATTCATCCATGCCTACTATCTGCGTGGCATTACAGATATCTATGGACAGGTTATCTGTCTTGTGTCTTGCCAGCTCGGCCTCTACCTGTTCCTTTATTCCGACCAGGATTATATCCAGGTTATATTCCCTGGCTGCTGCCACAGCCCCTTCGACAATAGTAGCCGGAGCAGTATCACCACCCATTGCATCAACGGCGATCTTCATTATCTACCTCTATTTATTCAAGGGATCAGGTCCCTCAGGAAAAGGGATGGAGCAGACTGTGTATAGGCCTGAGTTATACTAAACACAACTAGGCCTCTTTTGTAGCGATTACCTCCCTGCCATTATAGGTCCCGCAGCTAAGGCAGACATGGTGAGATAATCTTGGTTCCTGACATTGGGGGCAGAGGACTACGTTTGGCGCGGTTAGCTTCTTGTGCGTCCTCCTCTTGTCCCTCCTGGTTTTAGATATCTTATGCTTTGGATTGGCCATCTAAATCTCCCTATTTTTTCTTTAAGTAGTCCTTCAATAACGAAAACCTCGGATCAATTTCAACTTTTTTGCATTCATGCCCTTTAATATTAAGATTCTCACCGCAATGCGGGCAGAGCCCCTTACAATCCTTATTGCAGACCGGACTGATCGGAATGGAGAGGGTTATCTGTTCTCTCGCAATATCGTCAAGGAGTATAGAATCACCGGTATAGTAGTCTGTTTCAAGGTCCGCCTTCTTTATCCTGTAGACCTCCGTCTTCTGGGCATCTCCCATGGGACTATATTCGAGATAGAAGTCTGAGTTAATTGGATAAGGGAAGTCCTTAAGACATCTTGCGCATTCTATTATCATTGATGCATTGATACCGCCGTCTATGTTTATGGTATCCCCAATTTTTCCGATCCTCATGTGGATTGCGATAACGCCGCTGAATCGAATGGTTTCATCGGCGAGATAAAGATTCCTGGGATCCTCATCATAACGGAACTCAAGCCCCTCCAAAGGTATGTCTGTAAGCTTTATCTTCATCATCCCTGCCTGTAAAACCTGCAAATTATATATTTGCATGCTCGGATTGTCAAGGGGATTTCGTAGAGGGGCTCTTATTTATCTGCTCTTCTGCACACCAATCCGATCACAAAACCTTGCAATATTACACTGACTGCAGAGAGGAGATATGGGTTTGCAGATATTCTGACCATAGGTCACAAGGAGGTCATTATAGATGAGCCAGAACCTCTTTGGCAGCTTTTTCCTGAGCGCATATTCGGTCTCTTCCGGGCTCTTAGTTTTGATATATCCCCATCTGTTGGAGATCCTGTGGACATGCGTATCCACGCAGATCCCAGGCTTATTGTATCCGAGGGTAACCACCAGGTTGGCAGTCTTCCTTCCGACGCCTTTTAGCTTTAAGAGTTCATCGATCTCATCAGGTACCTTTGAATAATGCTTATCTACAAGATCCCGGGATATAGCAAGTATGTTTTTTGCCTTGACCCGATAAAAACCCACAGGATAGATCGCCTCTTCTATCTCTTCCGGGGAAAGCATGAGCATCCGCTCAGGGGTGTCCGCCAGTTTAAAAAGCCTTCCTGCGGCCCCTGCTGTTGTCTCGTCCTTTGTCCTGAGGCTCAAGACACACGAGATCAATATCTTAAATGGGTCCTTTGACTCATT
>JACRHA010000106.1 GCA_016234185.1 Nitrospirota bacterium | reverse complement strand
CCATGTCAACAAAAAAATATCCAAAACAGAAGGCTGTAGTATCCATAGTGCAAATGTACGCTCCGATTGCTCAATCCCCAGAGCAATAATCCAAACCCAAGACCAATAGACCTCCATCCCCACCCTTCACTGAAGGGTTACACATTCTTGAAGAATCTGTTTGACATTATTTTAATTCCATAGTAAATTTAGAAAGAAGTGATGAATTATGAAAAATCTCAAAAAAGCAAAGAAACATCTTAAAAAGATCAGAGAGATAATTGCCCTAAATCCTCCTCCCATTTATAAGATGAGCAAGGATGAGATTATAAAAAAACTGCGAGAAACAAGAGAGCAGATCTGGGAAGAAAAGGTTGCGCTTCGTCATTGATTCTAATGAATTTATATTTGCTTTTGGTTCGCTAAAAGAACCTGTATCGTACACGCTTCTTGAGGAACTGCTTGAAAGGGGAGGCTTACATTCGGTTCGTATCCCCCGCACAATATTTGATCTCTGTATCGAGGGTTGAGTAGTCGAATTCAAACAGTGTCTTTGCCACAAGGAGGGGGGCTATGCCCGCAGCCTTGTTTTCTGCATCCAGAAGGGACCTTTTTATGTCAGAAATGGGGGAAACCCGAAAAAAGACATTGCCTTTTTCAATATCTAACAGAATCTAACAGACCTCTCTCTCGAAATTATCTTTGCCTTCGATAAACATTTTATGCTACCCTCCTTATAGCTGCTTAACGAAATTGCAAAGGAGAAAAGGTTAGATGTCAAAGGTTACTTTTGATATTCCATCCGATATTAAGGCTATCATCTCAAAGCGCTCCGAGATAGACTGGGATAAGGTTATCAGTGATACCCTCTGGAGCTATGTCAAAAAAATGAAGTTGCTGGATTCTATGACATCTAAAAGCAGACTCACCGATAAAGATGCTGATACAATTGCTCATGCGATTAAGGCCGACCTTTTGAAGAAATATCAAAAGGCCTGATGCGGCTTGTCATAGATACTAATATCCTCATCTCTGCCCTTATAAAAGATTCTGTAACAAGAGAGCTGCTCCTTTTTCCTTCTATGGAATTTCTTTTACTGGAATATGCCCTTCAGGAGATAGAAGCCCATAAAGCTCGCATATCCAAACAGAGCAACTTGAATAAGGATGAGATTGATATTATTTTATCAGTCCTCCTGGAGAATATATCCATAATTCCAGCCTTAATGATAAAACCCTATTTGGAAAAAGCTGAAACGATCATTGGCAGCATTGATCCGTCGATGTTCCATTTGTAGCCCTGGCCCTTTCAATCAAGAATGATGGTATTTGGTCAAATGATAAACACTTTGAGAAGATAAAAGGAGTTAAGGTCTGGAAGACATCTGACCTCTTCAAGGTAATAGAAAAAAACAAGAATGAGATCCATGCCATCCCTATAGCGATAAGAAGGAAGTTGAGGCTATTTTTGCCGCCTCGCCCAAGTCATGGGGGAAAAGCCCCTCCTTTATGAACTGGACAGCAATGGCATTTTAACTTTCTTCACTGTCATGAATTTGATCTGTCCGGTCTTTTCATATATGCTTATGTGAATGGATCTGAGCGAATGCTTTACTTCATCATAAGACGACTCCTTTGGGGGATACCTGTCCTTCTGGCAGTGGCCACTATCACATTTATCATCATGCATATCGTACCTGGCGGACCCTTTGATAAAGAGAAAAAACTCCCTCCGGAGATCAAGGCAAACATAGAGGCAAAATACCACCTGGACAGGCCTGTTTATGAGCAATATTTATTGTATATTTATGGGCTTTCAAGGGGGAACCTCGGCCCATCATATAAATACCTTGGAAGGGATGTAAGCGATATAATAAAGGAGTCCCTTCCGGTATCAGTGCAGCTAGGCCTGCTCGCCCTTATCATCTCTATGCTATTAGGCGTATCAACAGGGATTATCTCTGCCATAAGGCCGGGATCTATGGTAGACAGGATCAGCATCTTATTCGCAGTGGGTGGGATATCCATACCAAACTTTGTCCTTGCCGCCCTCCTTGCGTTGATCTTTGCCCACACCTACAAGATCCTCCCGCCTGCCCTATGGGAGGGGCCAAGATATATGATCCTCCCGGCCCTGTCATTGGGCCTGGGCCCTGCGGCATACATTGCAAGACTTACAAGATCAAGCATACTTGATGTGATAAATAAAGACTATATAAGGACCGCAAGGGCGAAGGGTTTGAGCGAGCCGTATATCATGATGCGGCATGTCTTAAAAAACGCCATCATGCCGGTTATAACAATTCTGGGGCCCCTGACAGCTACCTTAGTAACAGGTTCATTCACCATAGAGTTTATCTTCTCCATACCAGGGATGGGCAGGTTCTTCATCACTGCTGTAACCAACAGGGACTATCCTCTTATTATGGGGGTGACATTGGTCTACGCCCTGCTAATAATCATTGCAAATATTATAGTCGATCTCATTTATGTATACATAGACCCGAGAATAAGGATGGAATAGATTGATACCAATTTGCCTTCATTCGGCTGCCTGGAAAAAGCAGGTTGAGGTCAAGGTTAAGGTTTAGGAACTTCTTAGCCTCAGCCTTAGCCTCAGCCTTCTTCGTGCCTCCTCGCCGCCTTGGTATCCTGTTGAATGCGAATTGGTATGAGAGTCTTTACGAAAAACTGGTTGGTCCTTGCGTCAGGGTTGTTAATTATAATTATCACCATTGGGGCCATATTCGCCCCCCTGCTGGCGCCCTATCCGTTTGATCTTCAGGACCCGGATCGGATCTTAAGCCCGCCAGACATGGGACATATCATGGGCACAGACAAGCTTGGGAGGGATCTATTCTCGAGGCTTATCTATGGTTCAAGGGTCTCCCTCTCCATCGGTTTTTTTACTGCCCTTTCCGCGCTGATAATCGGGACATTGTACGGCGCCGTATCAGGATATGCTGGGGGGAGACTTGATAATTTCATGATGCGGGGAGTTGATGTAATCTATGCACTCCCTGATCTCCTCCTGATAATCCTGATCACCATTATTATCGGCAGGGGGGTCGCAGGGATCTTCCTTGCCCTGTCTATTATGAGCTGGATGACTATAGCAAGGTTGATTAGGGGCGAGGTCCTGAGGATCAAGGAGATGCCCTACATCGAGGCCGAAAGGGCCATAGGGGCAGGGGCAGGCAGGATACTTTTTTATCATATCCTCCCCAATACACTGGGGCCCCTGATAGTCACACTTACCTTCAGGATACCTGCTGCCATACTGGCCGAATCAACCCTGAGCTTCATAGGGCTCGGTATCTCACCGCCATTTGCGAGCTGGGGGACTTTAGCCAATGATGGCTGGACAACGTTAAGGTTCTATCCCCACCTTATCGTCTTTCCGGGGATCACCATCTTTTTGACCATACTGTCCTTTAATTTTATTGGCGATTGGATAGGGGACCGGCTTGATCCCCAGAGGAGGGAGAGGCGGGCTGCTTAGGGATCTCTCTTTCCATGTTCCATTCATCCCTTGTATACTTTTCTAAATACAGCCTCTCAGCCAGCCTCCATTCATCATCCGTAAGGCTATCCCATTTGAATTCTATCCCCAATTCCTTTCTGAAGGCGCAGATCATGGCATCTCTTAGCTCACCAGGGTCCACCCTCCTTCCAAGCGACTCGAAAATAGAGATGGAATGATCCATCTTTTCTGGACGGATACCCGACATAAAAAACCCTGGGCTCCTCTCAATAATAATCGAGCCCTGCTGCAGGAATATATCGGACCACCTCCTCTGGGCCGAGCCGATTATCTTTCTGCCTGATACAGTGATCTCATGTATCGAGGTAGATGAAAAACACAAATGGGATCTTGGCATCTTGCGTATCCCCGCATTAGACCCTGGTTGAAATATCTCATTGCCTACCCCCAGGATCTTAAGTCCT
>JACRHA010000105.1 GCA_016234185.1 Nitrospirota bacterium | reverse complement strand
TAAGTAGTACCATATGAGTAAAGTTCTTGTCAAGACAATTTTTAGACCTTTTAGGACAATTTTTTATCCTATCTAATCTTATAAGCAGAAAGTATGCCCTGGAGAAATGCACTTCTTTATTCTTCCTTGGCACAAGGAAAAAATGTATTGTTAACAAATAGTTATGATTAGATTATTTTTTAAAAAGGCTAAATTAGGATTAAAGGAGAGATCAGACTCTAACCAGAATGTTATCTAAATAGATACACGGGGTATTCTATCAGATACGCTGTCTAATAATTTGCACAGCAGGTTTCATGATGCAACATCACAATGAGATGGGGAGGGTGAAGGAGAACTCACTCCCCTTTCCAACCTCACTAGTCACGTAGATTTGGCCTCCATGGAGTTCAACCAGGGTCTTTGCAATGAAGAGACCCAGGCCTGTTCCCTTTGCTTCCATGATTGAATCTTGCTCGATCCGATAAAAACGATCAAAGATCCGTGAGTGCTCCTCCAGCGGGATTCCAATTCCGGTATCTCTTATTGAAACATTGAAAGACCTCTGATCTTTTTGCAGGGTGATGGTGACGTGACCTCCTTGATGGGTAAACTTGATTGCATTCTCAAGGAGGTTTGTGATGACCTGTTCCAATTTTTCCTGGTCCCCTTTAACCCAGCCCTCCCCACCGGGTCTATTTACAATGATCTCAAGATTTTTTGCCGCCGCAACCGGCCTTAGGTCTTCGATAACATCTGTAATCAGATTATATAGTGAGAGGGGGCCAAGTTTTAGTTTTATTCGTCCCGATTCTATCCGGGATGTATCAAGGAGATCATTCATCAGACGTGACAACCTGTCTGTGTTTTTGGAGATCCGGCTCAGATACTCCTTCTGCTTCTCAGTTAAGTCTCCTATAATTCCATCCCGCAGGTTATCTATATACCCCTTGATTACAGTAAGAGGCGTTCGCAGATCGTGGGAGACCTGGGAGACGAACTCTGATTTCATTTGAATAATCTTTCGTTCCTTATTTATCTCAATATGCCTCCAAAAAGCAGCCCCAAGGAGGGCAAGGGGGACCTGGAAGATTATTGGGATTACCAAAGGAAACCAGATACCTGCTATCTTAAACTGGGAATATGCTAACCCTGAATATAGTATCATAATTCCCAGGATATATAGCATGGCAGTTATTGGAGGGAATAAAAGACAGATAACTCCTATTGCAAAGCCACAGATCAATACAGCCAGGATGTGGAATGAGAACCCGAGGGGCTTTACCGGCATATCCTCAAGCAGGTTAGCAAAGGCGGTTGCGCAGATCTCCACACCGCTTAAATCGAGCCCGTTTGGGTCTGAAAAGATAGTATAGAAACCATCCCTCTGTTCATGCTGAGAAATCTCAGATACCCCGATAAAGATCACCTTATCTTTAAAATCGAATCCCTTTTTGGGCCGATGTTCTTCGGCCCCCCGATGTCCATCGGGGTTGGCCGCTCCCTGGCTATCTGGTTGGAGCGCCTGAAAATAGGGGATGGTGGTTATGGTCCTGGGCGGTCCATAGAAATTCAGATAGCGGCTATTGCTGCTTTTGTACATCTTTATAAGTGCCTTGAGGATCTTAATCCTTTGAGGGTCGGGAGAGGACTCTTTTGGGTTCTTCAACGCCTCCATAACAATATCGGAGATCAATGTCTTTTTTCCAAAGATCTCTTTCAGGCCCCTCGAAAGCTCATGGATCTTTTTGCCGTTTATAATATCTTCCTTCTTGAGACCAATCAATCTCCTGGCCTCATCCAGAGAAGAGATATCTACCTGATCCTTCCCGGCAAGGGCAATCTTAGGATGGTCAAGGGCCATTTTCAATAGTTCTATCAGTTCATCATGGACCTGCAATGCAAAGACATGGAATGCCGATGCCGGCATAGTTGGGGAATCCGCTGAGTCAAAGGTCCAAAATCGGTTTACCCTCAACGGAAACTTGGGTAATGGGAATGCAGCCAGGTCAACCGCTTCTTTCGCAAGAAGAGAAGCGGGTTCCGACTTTTTTTCAACTGTCATCTCGCTTGTAACTTGACCTGAAAGATCTTTTAAGGGGATCGTCTCTTTTTTGATATATTCAAGGAGTATGACATTGGAGGCGCCTCTGATGGCCCTGGAAAAAAGGATATCATCTTCAGCTAAAGGTCGATCATCAAAAAACATATCAAAGGCAATCACGCCCGCACCCTCATCGATTAATTTTCGTACCAGTTCGGCATGAAGAGAGCGAGGCCATTTCCTTGGGTCGAGGGGAAGATTAAGATTGTCGGCAGATTCTTTATCCAGGGAGATGACGATCACCTCTGACGGGGGTTGCCTCTTTCCTCTCAGTTTAAAGAGTAATCCAAGGCCGATCTCTTCCTCAAGGTTATTCCCGATAGGCATAAGGCTCACTAAAAGCCCGAAAATGCCTGTCAGAAGACCGAGTATAACCGCCTTGCGCAATTGAGTCATTACCCGCTCATTGTTAATAAGAAAACAAGATTCTCATAAATATTTGACCATGGAGAGGGTTCTCCCTGGTACCGGAAGATTCAAAGGAAAGGCGACTTCGGCCCCATATGTTGCAAATTGGTATTAGCCATTAATGACCTCTAACTTTTTAATCAATCTGGCCAGATAGGTCCGTTGAAGACCCAGGAGTTCTGCGGCCTTGACTTGATTTCCCCCGCTCTTCTCAAGTGTTCGCCGGATCAGATCCCTCTGATATGCACGGATTGCATCATGATAATCTTTGCACGGATAATCTTCATTACTTGAGATAGTAAAATGCTGAAGGGGCAGGTCTTCGGCCATGATCTCTCTTCCTCTGGCCAATACCACCGCCCGCTCTATCATGTTCCCAAGCTCCCTCACATTCCCTGGCCAGTGATAGGCAATAAGTTTGTCCATTGCCTGCGGGGATATCTTCATAAGTGGTTTTTTCACTATCTGACAGTATCGCCTTAGGAAAAATTGGGCAAGCGCGGGAACGTCCTCTCTCCTCTCCCGCAATGCGGGAAGAGAAATGGCAACCACATTCAAACGGAAAAAGAGATCCTCCCGGAACCCTCCCTCATGGATTGCCTTACTGAGATCGCGATTGGTTGCTGCAATAATTCGGACATCAACATTAATCCCTTTGTTCCCACCTACACGCTCAAACTCACGTTCCTGCAAGAATCTGAGAAGCTTGGCCTGAAGATCAGGCTTAAAGTCCCCGATCTCATCC
>JACRHA010000104.1 GCA_016234185.1 Nitrospirota bacterium | reverse complement strand
TTTACCCTGCCTGTGAGCGGGTTAATGACAAGGGTTGTCTCTTCATTCTTATTGCTAACAAGATGGAGAGTCGTCTTTTCTACCCTCCCTGCAGGGAAGAATTGGGTAAAGGTCTTGCCTTCAGTAACAGTACCTGAATGGAGTGTCTTTACATCCTTAAAAAGCACATTCCTGGGAAGGGAGATCTTTTGAAACAGATTCGGGTCAGCTTCAACGAACTCCCCATCCTCCTTCATGATGGTTACCCAAAGCAGACCTTCCCTGATATCATAATTTAACCTGTGTACCTGCCTTTTTCCGATAGCCTCGTCATATGTATATTGTATGATCCCTATGATCTTCCGTGAGGTTGCCTTAAGATCCCCGCCTGTTATATCAGAAAGCCTTGGGAGGAAGATGGATATTATAAGACCTAATATCAGGAGGACAATTGAGAGTTCTATAAATGTGTAACCGGAAGATCTATGCCTATGCCTTTTATTGATTTTATTCCAGGTCCCAGCTCTGTATATCAATATCCTTATTATACCCGCCTACCTCCCCATCAGCGCCCATTGAGTAAAGGTCATACTCACCATGACCCCCGGGACTAATATATTGATATGGGTGATGCCATGGGTCATCCGGTACCTTGGGGAGGTACCCGCCTTCTTTCCATCTTTCTGGTATTTCACCGATGGTTGGCTTATTAACCAGGGCATCGAGTCCCTGCTCTGTTGATGGATAGAATCCGTTATCAAGCTTGAAGAGTTGTAGTGCCTGTTCAATATTCCTTATCTGCACCGCTGCGGCAGTCCTTCTTGCCTCGTCTGTCCTTCCGACGATCTTGGGTACGACAAGCACTGCAAGTATGGCCAGGATGGTTATAACTACCATTATCTCAATCAGGGTGAAACCGTCCTTTTGCGATAAATAATTCCTCATCTTACTCTTGTCCTTTCCTTAACCTTATCCTTATCCTTAACCTCAACCTTCCTCATCTTACCTCACTATCTGACTTAGGTTAAAGATCGGCTGGAGTATGGCTATTACGATAAACAGCACTATAAGACCCATCACCAGTATCATAACAGGTGCAAGAAGGGAAGTAAGGCTTGATATAGTTGTATCGACTTCATTATCATATGTGTCAGAGATCTTAAGAAGCATCCCTTCCAGCTCCCCGCTCTTTTCCCCAAGGGAGATCATATGCACAACGAGGGAAGGAAATACCCCGCTCCGCCTCAGGGGCTCTGCTATCCCCTCTCCTTCCCGGATATTCTTTCTGGCCGAATCGATAGCAGCCTCCAGCACCTTATTCCCCACCAGGTTCTTTACTATATCGAGGGATTGGAGGAGGGGGATGCCGCTTGACAATAGTGTCGACAGTGTCCTGGTAAATCTGGATACGGAAAGCATCCTGATCAGTTTTCCGGCAACAGGGAGATTAAGCAGTAGTTTGTCATATTGCCGACGCCCGCCCTCTGTGTCAATATATAAACGAAACAGGTATATACCAGTAATGGTAATAGCGGCCAGAATCCACCAATATGACCTGAGAAGGTTGCTGAGGCCTATAAGGATAATTGTCGGAAGCGGCAGGGCCTGGTGCATCTCACTGAATACCTCTGTTACCTTTGGTATTACGAATATAATAAGCCCGGAAAGGATTGCAGTCCCTATGATCAACATAAAGATCGGATATGCCATGGCAGAGACTACCTTATTTTTAAGTCTCAACTGGCCTTCGAGGAAATCAGCCAGACGCAGCAGGATTAAGTCCAGGGTCCCGCTTGTCTCTCCGGCCTTAACCATATTGCAATAAAGGTCCTGGAATATCCTTGGATGGCCCCTCAGGGCATCGGCAAAGGAGGTTCCTTCTCTTATCCGTTCTCTTACTGCTGCCATTACCATCTTCAGGTCTTTGGTTTCTACATGCTCAATTAAGGCGTTTAGTGATTCCAGGAGGGTAAAGCCCGCCCCCAGGAGTGTGGCTAGCTGTCGTGTTGCTATTGCCAGCTCTTTAAGCGGCACCCGCTCCCTTTTCAGGAAGAGACTAATCCTTTCTGCCACGCCGGTTGCGGGTATATGGGCTGCGCTGGACTCACTCCCCGGTATTATCTCAACCGGAAAGATACCGCTCTTCCTGAGTTTAGACCTGGCAATCTTTGAGGTGTCGGCATCTATAACGCCGTTAATATCCTTCCCCTCATGTGTAAGTCCCTTATATTGAAATACCGCCATAGCTTATTTAGCCGATATCTTCTTCTGTTACCCTGAGTACCTCCTCAGTTGTGGTTATGCCGGCTATAACCTTTCTTGCACCATCCTCCTTCAGGCTCTTCATCCCCTTTTTCTGGGCCCTATTCTTTATCGTTGATGAGTCTGATCTCTCCATAATCATCTGTCTTAGCTCGTCATCCATCAATAGTATCTCGTATATACCTATCCTTCCCTTGTAACCCCTGTTCATACAGCTTGGACATCCTTTAGCCAGGTAGAGATTAGCATTACCTATATC
>JACRHA010000100.1 GCA_016234185.1 Nitrospirota bacterium | reverse complement strand
GGCTTATGGCACGGTCTATATCGTCATGCAGGGAGAGGCGGTTTGGAAGATTAGTCAGCATGTCATAGTAGGCCAGGTGGTGGATGGCCTCTTCTTGTCTTTTCCGCTCCTCCTCATAGGCAACCTCCTTTTGATGCCTTAGATAGTTATCGTATAGGATGGATGTTACATGACATAGGATCTCTATCCTCGATTGCTCCTCACCTGTATATCCACCTGGACGGTTTGCCACACCGATCATCCCGATTAGATCTTGCCCCTTGAATATAGGCACGCCAAGGAAGGAGAGTAAGTGTGGATGTCCGGGTGGAAGGCGGCCTCCTGATCTTGGATCCAATCCGGGGTCATCTGAGATGATCACCTTTCTTTCCGTAATAACCCTGCCAAAGAGGTTGTCCAGGCTTGGAAAGTCGATGTATCCTTGATCCTGGAAGGAACACATGACATTTTGATATAGCTCAACATTCTTTTCTTTGTCCCAATTAATACCTTGATAGGCTAAGATACGGAGCGCCGGCCCTTTTATCACAACACCTATGAAACCATATTCGCTATTTGTCTGGCCTAAGGCAGAATGGAGGATCATGGAGCTTGCACCCCGCCAGTCCCCGCTCTCAAGGAAGAAGCAGATCGCCCCTGTGAGGACTGTTAACTGGTCGGTTCTGGCTTCTAAGTCGTCCTCTGTTTTTCTGCGCTTTATAACCAAACCTATCTGCGCTGCAATAGATGAGATAAGTTTAATAAACCGTTTATCTTCTGTTTTCGGTTCGAACATAAAAAAATCCATCACAGCAACAATTTCTTTCCCTGCCAAAATGGGAATAGCGACCCCTGCCCTGATACCTGCTTCCATGGCAATGGCGGCACGGGGAAAATTTAGATCTTTTGTAACATCCTCGATCCATGCAGGCGCTTTTGATGTCCAAACGCGACCCGGAAGCCCGACTCCGGGGGGAAATGTAAACTTTTCACTATTGATTCTAAATCTTTTTAGGCCTTCATCACTGCTATACCATACTGGACTACATTCAAGTAGTGAACCATCAGAACTTGGCTCCCAGATCTCACCAAAAACCCAACCTGTGGTTTCACACACCTTTTGCAGCACAATGTTAAGCGCAGAGTTGAAATCCTCGGCCTCGCTGATCGCCTGCGTTATTGATTGTAATAGCCTGAGTTCAGTCTCTCCCCGATCGAATTCATTATTATCTCGGATATTACTTATGACAAAGAATCCATCCCCTGTCTTCATCGGGCCAGGGAATATTTTTTGAATCACAGACTTTTCCTTGTTGTATGAAGGCATCTTTAAAATCCCCCCTCACCCCCCTTTGCCAAAGGTGGGATTATGCAGACACACAGGTCTGCCCCTACGTTTGTTTATCAAAACAACGTAACATCCCCTTCCATCTTTTGCCGGTGCAGGGCATCAAGGTATTGTTCCTCGCGCTCAAAGATCGTCCGGTTCTTTATCCTTTCTATCCTCTTAAGCAATACCCTGCCGGATACAGTGAAGTAATAGATCTTTCTGGGATGGACATCTCCTACATCAACCTTGATGGGTTTGAATCCTTCCAGGGCAAGATAGTCCGTAACCCAGGCCGCATTTTTTGCCCCGACGTCGTTTGCCGCTTCATATATCTTGGCGCCGCCGAAAACCTTCACCTCAAACCTATTCTTTTTTCCACCCCGTTTAATAATTTCATTAATGAGCATCTCCATCGCAAAGCTGCCGTAGCGTGCTGACCTCCCCCAGGAATCGGAATGACCGTTACCATTCGGTACAGGCAGCATAAAGTGATTCATCCCTCCGATATTGAGTATCGGATCACGGATGCAGACCGATATACAGGACCCAAGGACCGTATAGATGACCATGGGGCTTTCACTTATGAAGTACTCACCGGGCATAATAACGGCAATCTCATGCGGAAACCTCTCATCACGCATCCTCCTAATATGGTTAAATTTCTCTATTACGATTCCAGTCATATTTAAAAGTGAAAATTTTACCTTTTGAGCCTCTTACAAAACTCTTTTTTGTCATTCCCGCAGCGCTTTTGATCCCCGATTAAGGCATTCGGGGAGGAATCCATTGATTTTAATGACTTTAAACCTGGATCCCCGATAAAGACATTCGGGGATGACACTTTTGCAAGACCTCCTTTTTCCATAAATTAAGGTTCCTTTCGATAGATCGTAGGTTCCACATAGTAGAATTGGTGCTGCTGCCCCAACTGCAGGGTCTCAGAGTGTCCAATAAAAAGGTAGCCGCCAGGCTTAAGATAGCGATGGAACTTACTTAGTAAGCGCTCCTGTACTGTCCGGTCAAAGTAGATCATGACATTGCGGCAAAAGATAACATCCAACCGGCTTTTGATGGGATAGCGTTCATCCATGAGATTAATCCTGCGAAAGACCACCATGTCGGATATATGCGGCTTGACCCTGATTGTATCAAGGCGCTCCCCCTTTTCTCTTATAAAATGCCGCCGGATAACCTCCCCTGGCAGATCCCGCACCCTTTCTAAATCATAAATGCCCGATGCGGCCTTGGCGAGGACACGTGTTGAGATATCGGAGGCCAGTATCTTGCAGTCCCATTGGGAAGGGGAGATGAGCGCATCGTGCATGGTGATAGCAATGGTATAGGGCTCCTCTCCTGATGAGCAGCCTGCTGACCAGATGCGGATCTTCTTTATATGCTGGAGCTCAGGCAAGATCTGATTACGCAGGAATTCGAAATGCCTGGGCTCGCGAAAGAAATCGGTCTTGTTTGTTGAGATAAGGTCCAGCATGTGAGTAAATTCGCCGTCACTGTGCTCCCCCACCACACGTTCATAGTATGCATGAAAGGTCTTAAGACCCAACTCGCTAAGCCGTCTGGAGAGTCGCGATACCAACAGGGCCTTCTTGCCTCCGGAAAGCGCTATACCGCTCTGTTGATATATGAGATTACTGAAACACTGAAACTCCTTATCTGTGATGGCATAGTTCATCCAGGTCTCATCCTCTATGGCCAACTCCCCCTAACCCCCTGGTTTAAATAAAGAGGGGGGATTTTCTCCCTCTTTCTTCATCTCTACTTCCTAAGCCTTGACCTCAACCTTAACCTGCTCTTTCTTCATCTCCGCTTCCCTTAGAACTCCTCGAAGGTATCCTTCTTGTCATGGCGACCATCTGAACCACCATCTTCCGGTCTTACAGAACCGGCCCCGGCCATTACCGCCTCGCCGGCATGCTCGTGGCCATTTCCGGCGCCGGCTCCGACCATCTCTTTATGCTCAGAGTATTTCTTCCCGGGCTGAGGATGCGCTATCGGCTTGTGGCCTGGGACCGCATGCCTGGCTGTGGTCAAAGGCTTGTGCACCATACCTGCATGAATAGATTTGTGTCCTATTCCGACATGGGCCTTCTGTGGTTGTATCTGAGAACCTTGACTTCCATCCTCGGACATCTTGAAGAACTCTACCTGTCTAAGTAGTTCTACTGCCTGTTGCTGCAGGTTCTCGGAAGAAGTGGCAATCTCCTCCACTAATGCCGCATTCTGCTGTGTTGTCTCGTCCATCTGCATAACCGCCTTGTTTACCTGGTCAATCCCGCTGGCCTGCTCCTGAGAGGCGGCATTGATCTCCGCAATAATATCTGACACCCGCCTAACGGATTCCATGATCTCTTCAAGTGTCTTACCAGACTCGTTGACCATATCGCTCCCCTCTGTCACCTTCTGGACAGATTCGTTAATCAATGTCTTGATCTCTTTAGCCGCAGTAGCAGAACGCTGGGCAAGATTTCGCACCTCTCCTGCAACAACCGCAAAACCGCGGCCATGCTCCCCTGCCCGCGCTGCCTCTACTGCGGCATTAAGGGCCAAAAGATTCGTCTGAAAGGCAATCTCATCGATAACGGTTATGATATCGGCGATCTTCTTACTGCTCTTGTTGACCTCTCCTATTGCTGCCACTGCCTGGCCCGTAACCTTTCCACCCTTCTCGGCCACGCTCCGGGCAGTTAGGGCCAACTGGTTTGCCTGCTTTGCATTATCCGCATTCTGTTTTACAGTAGAGGTCAGCTCTTCCATGGAAGAGGAGGTCTCCTCCAGGGCGCTCGCCTGCTCTGAGGTGCGCTGAGAGAGATCCTGATTCCCGCTGCTGATCTGCCCGGAGGCTGCCGATACATTCTCCGCACCCTGGCGCACCTGACTCACAATCTGGATCAGGTTTCCCAGCATCTTGTTAAAAGATTCACTCATTTGCCCAAGCTCATCCTTTGTATTAATTGCTGCACGTTGCGTAAGATCTCCATCAGCCACCTTGACCGAAACCCCCATCACCTGCGCAAGTCCCTTGCTGAGTACCCGGGAAATCATCCAGCCAATAAGAAGGCCGATGGCGACACCTCCGATGATAATGCCAATTAGCAGCTTTTTAGAATTATCATAGATTTGTACCGACTCATTATACTTATCTTCTGCGATCTTGGTTTTAACATCCACTAATTCATTAATCCTTTCAATAACAGCCTTGTACTTGGCGGCCCCTTCCCCTTTCATAGCCTCGATAGCGCCCTTCTGATCCCCGGCCTGCGCCAGCTTTAAGACTGTCCCATTGCGGACATTCCTATATTCCATCAGGGCCACGACAAAACCATCATAGGCCTTCTTAACCGCATCATTCTTTATGGTTTTTTCAAACGCTAGACTGGCTTCCTCAGTCTGCTGGGCTATCTCTTCTATCTTTTTTAATGCATTCTTGCGGTCTTCCTGATCCCGCGTTAGCACTGCCTCTACAACCCAGGATCGGACCTGATGGATCTTGCCTCTAATTAATGTTATGTCCATAAGAGGCTTCAGTTGAACGTTATAGATGTTGTTAGTGTTCTCATCAATTAGGCCCATATTCTTGATGCCTATGTATCCTACAAAGGCCATAATGATACCTACCAAAGCAAATCCTGACATCAATTTTGTCATCGTCTTCATATTTCCGAATAATTTAAACATTGTCTCTTCCTCCTAATCTTAATGCTTTAATTGTTCAATTACAGGGGCTTGCGTCGCCCCCTCCAAAGGCAAAGCCTTTGGAGCCTCCCCCT
>JACRHA010000102.1 GCA_016234185.1 Nitrospirota bacterium | reverse complement strand
TGCTCTGAGCAAAGGATTATTTTTTAGTATAGCACATGATTAATAAAAAGCAATTATCATGCCGTATTCTCGGTCAAAACAGATTTTCACTATTTTCCCTGTATTTCCAAAGGGATAAGAAGATTTACCGGGTATAAACCAGATATATCTATTTATGGCAAGTATGTAATAGGGTTGCCGATGCAATGGCAATTTTTGTCACCTGTGAACTCGGAAGGGGGGTTTTGCCCCTTCCGACGCCTCGTGTAGGGGCAAACCCCCCAGTCAAATTATTTAAGAATGTTACTTTGGATCTCTTTACAATCTACTTTAAAAATGGTAGATTATCTTGGGAGGTGAAAATTTTGAAAAAGATTTATAAAGGTATAGTGGAAGGTAATGTAATCCATCTTGAGGAAAAGATAACTCTTCCTATTGGAACCAAAGCCCTTATTATATTAAAACCTATGGACAAGGAAGAACAAGAAAAGATAAAAGAGAGACAACTAAAATTTCTTGATAAAGGTTTTTATTTAGGGAAAAAAGAATATTCAAATCGTGAGGATCTATATGCCGGATAAGCTGATTGATACAAATATTCTTGTATATAGTTATGATACTTCCGAAATAGAAAAACATGGGGCTTCAAGAGATCTCCTAAAAAAAATTTGGGAAGAAGGTGGTGGAGTTGTTTGTCTCCAAAACCTTATGGAATTCTTTGTAATTATTATCAAAAAAGTTGAGAATCCAATCGATGTGGTAGAAGGAAAAATTATTGTGGAAGACTTTTTGAAATCAGATAAGTGGAAAATTATCGACAGGGATGCAGATACATTTTTAAACGCTATTGATCTTGTTTCTGAATACGGAATTCATTTATGGGATGCATTGATTGCAGCATGTATGAAGGAAAATGATATAACTGAAATCGTTACAGAAGATAAAAAGGATTTTGAGAAAATTCCTGACATAAAAGTGACTGTTCCATTCTAAAAATTTCCTTCCATTGTAAACCTTTTTGATCGATTATGATATGTCTGTAATAGTCTGTTTATATCTTTCGAGAAAGCCTTGTATCTCCACTAAGAACCTTTCTATGTCATTTAGATCTTTTGTTATAATATCGTAAAGTTCTTCATCTGAAATCTCTTTGTAAAGATGGACCATACGATTCCTATATCCGGCCATTTTTATTAATATTTCTGCATACCCGGGGGAGATTACCCCCTTGTCCCCCAATTCTTGCGATACTTCTTTATATTCAAGACTCTTGAAAGAATAACCTTTTACCAGTATATGTCTTCCTATATCGAAGATAGCCTCAAGGCATCTCCGGAGGAAACTTTCCACTGATGCAGGGTTTCTTTCATCGGATAGGAATTCTTTCTTAGGCATACGAGAAAGTTTTTTTAGTTTTTCAAGAAACTTGACAATCAGGGCGAGGCTTTCACCTATCTTATTTAAGTTCAATCTCGAAATAACCATCTCTTAATGCCTCATAAAAGTCGGGTTCAAACATCTTCCTCTTAAAGGATAGATCTGAAGCATATCTTATGACCATCTCTTCAAATTCATCAGCGTCATCGGCATTGAGCGCATATATGCGGTGTCCCTTTATAATCTCAAACCTGAATATAAAACTAGCTTCATGCATGAAGACGATATCAATCTTAAATGGTTTGAATATATTTGATAGATCGGCATAAAGATTTCCATATACATTGTAGACATCTTCCGGCGGATTTATGAAAACAACCCCTATATCAAGGTCTGAGTCTTTTTCTACTTCAATGCCTTTTCCCTCAATATACCGGCGTCCGGCATCCATTTGTGAGCCAAAAAGGTAGGCAATAGACACCGCATATTTCTTGAAAATGCTGTTGATCGAGGCGTTTGAAGAGTAAATCATCTTACCATGATTAAGGACATAATCTTTAAATTCCTTTTCAAGCATCTCAAGAGGTTTTAAATCAATACACTCACCCAGTGCATCAATCAGTCTGCCGCCAGCTTTAAGATAATTATCTCCAAGCCCATCAACAGCTAAATCAATATCTGAAAAGGGATGTACATGATTTCCATCTGCCAATGACCCATATAAAATAATCTTCTTTGGATGGAATTCGTTAATCAAAATCTGTTTTGCTATTTCAAGTTTGCCAAGTAAAATCTCTTTGCTTTTTCTGATATTCTTTTCCCTTATTGTAATCATTCTCTGATGTAATGTTTTTGTCATAACTGAGATTCCTTCAAGAATTTTCTAATTTCTTCAATAAATCGTAAGGCAGTCTGATCAAATTTATCAACCAATCTATCAAGCAGATCACTTTTTAGCTCGAAACCATAAATATTTCTGAAAAGATGCCTGAATTGCAGAAAGTCATTCAAATCAGCGGCAAGTTCCTCGGAAATAACAGCAGGGCGGACATCTGTAATTTTAATAGTCATGCGAAATAACAGCTCCTTATGCCATTGTTCAGAAGGATTAAAATCACCATTAATATCTTTAGCAATCCACTTAAATATTCTCTCGCAGGTATTGTAAAAATCATGCAAAATAGATCCCTTTAACCTTTTCATTTTGGGGTCAAAGATATATGGTTTTATTTCTTCCTTAAGTATTTCTATATTGCTTAATTCTTTTTCTATCAAACTTTCCAGATCAAATAAACCTTCCATCTGAAAATCTCCCCTCAAATCAATCTGAGCAATCCCACCGCGCCCATTGGAGGATAGTGAGCAACTACGGAATTGCTTTACTTACCTCATCGGAATAGTTACTCTCCTTACACATTCAAAAGAATCTCAATCCTCCAGGATCCTTTTTATCCTCATGCCGCTTAATTATCTCTAAAAACAGGCCAAGTAATCTTTTTAGATCAATACTCTCTTCCTGGAGTATTTTGTATAATAATCTTATATCTATGGTATCATATTCATGGACGACCCTGTTACGGAAACCGACCATTTCAATATATCTTCTCGCATCCATATGGGGCATAAGACCCTCATTTGCCAATATCTCCACTACCTGAGAGTTAGTAATGGGGATAGGCAAGCCAAGGTCAGCAATAATATAACGGCCTATATCAATAAGCGCCTCGATAGATGTCTGAACCCTATGAATAACCGAATCAACCCTCTCAAAGTTTGAGGAGAATTCATCAAAGGTGTATCTTTTTAGGATATCAAGCTTTTGAAAATTTTCCATAAGGAAATCTATTTTGCTTTGGATGTCACGCTGTTTCATAAATTCCGAGCCTTTTTAATACCCCTTGAATCCTATATCTTTCAAAGAATTCAAGATGTGGTTCTAGTCTATGATATTCTTTCATCACGCCTGTCTCAAACCTTACCCTGAGATCTCTATCGGCCTCATAGATGATCTTTCCCTCTTTTATCACCTGAAACTTGAATAATAGATTCTGGTGATTAAGGATTATAATCTCCACAGGGGCAATAAATCCCAGTCTCCTTTCTAATTCATAAGCCAAAAATCCCCTTTCTTTGAACCGATCACCCTCAACTAATAGGGCGAAATCTATGTCGCTATCACCCCTCTCTTTTTCCCTGGCATAGGATCCAAAGAGATAGACGGTCTTAATCAATGGATATGATTGTAAGAGAGGAGGCGTCTCCTTTATCCTTTTTCTTAATTCATCGTTCATCTATTTTCCTCTTCGAAATAACCATCTCTTAATGCCTGTTATGTTTGCATACAGCAGTAAGATGATATTTGCCTGATACCAATTTGCCTTCATTCGGCTACCGGCGTTGGCTTCGTCGTCGGCTCCTCAACGTACAAACCGTACGCCTGCGTCGCCTCCTCCTCGCCGCCTTGGTATCCTATTGAATGCGAATTGGTATGAGTTAAGCAGTTGTGAAGCCCTCCAGGGCCTTTCTTGTTAAAACTAGCATGACCAGCCCTGCGATTGCAAGCATATCAGCCGCCTGTTTTGGACCGCCTGGATCCTCCCGCCTTAAAATTCCCCTTTGTCCCCCTTCCAACGCCTCGTGTAGGGGCAACCCCCTGTGGTTGCCCTGGGCAGGTTATTATAATAGCATCTTATTTTTTGGTGCAGATGGAACCGTGGATGCTGATTGCTTTTGTTTTTTTTAATCCTTGATGATATAGTAGCAAAAATTTGGAGATGTAGTGAATAGCCATTAAGATCAAACAGCGTAACCCATATTCCAGTGATTAGAGTGACTAGAATTTGATGAGGCGGCATATCAAATGAATCAGACCAGGTTTTCTGTTGTTGCCCTGTGGATAGCATGGATAGTCATCGGTTTTTCAGTTGAAACAGATGCAAAAATGACACTAACACCTTCCCTCTCGGTTTCAGAAAGGCATAATGATAACTTATTTTTTACTGAAACAAATAAAGATGGCGATTCGTCAACTTCCGTTATCCCCTCTGCCACACTTACATATGAAGGTAATTACATTACCCTTTCTGGCAGGTATCAAGGAAGGGCTGAATATTTTTCAAGCCACCCTGATCTTAACGGGTATAGCCAGGATGCATCACTTGATCTTAACCTCTCGCATATAGCAACGGGCCTTGATATCCGGATTACCGAGAGCGTAACCTATTCGTCAGAGCTGCCGGCCTTCTCTTTTAATGAGCAACCCCAGGAGACCAACGAAGGGATCCAGGTGCCCAGGACTGATACTATAAGAAACCGTGCCGGAGCAACTATAAGCTACATCTGGACTCCAAGGTTCAGTACGGCCCTCTCTTATTCAAACCTGATAGTCGGATATCCAACAAGACCTGATTTGCAGGAACCAATTGTCCATGATTTAAGCCTTCGGATAGGATACAAGTTGTCGCCAAGTACACAGTGGAACTTGACATATGGTTTATCAATAACAGACTTTCAAACAGACAGAAATGCGGTTTCCGATGTCATTATTCATCGCGCCACTATCGGCGTTGGACATCAATTCAACTCTACCCTCTCGGTCAACGGGAACGTAGGCATGGCACATGAGATCTTGACCTTCCCTTCTGAGGATGAATCAACTAGCGCTATTTTTGATGTAAATTTTTCAAGGGATTATAGTTCAGGCAGATTTACATTGGGGTATTCAAATAGTGTTGGTACAGGCAGCGGCCAGACCTCTACAGTTACCCTTAGCCAGCGTGCCTTTTTCCGGGCCACAGAGACCTTAGATAGGTATATCTCCGTCTTTGCACAGATGGGTTTTGGGAGGAATACCTCCATCCCCGATAAAAAAGAACTCTTTATCTTTTCTTATGAGGTAAATACCGGGGTCAATTTGATGATCTTTTCCTGGCTCAACAGCGCCCTTAGTTACTCTTATTTTTTTCAGGAGTCCAAAGGGAGCACAGGAGATTCAGGTGAGAGGAACATTATAATGCTTACCCTGACAGCCACAGCCCCGGAATGGAAGATCATGAGGTAGGGAAAAACCAGAATACAGAATACAGTAGCCAGAAGACAGAAGACAGAATGAACAAGGAACTCGGAACTATGAACACAGGCTGGATACAGGGCTTGACCGGCATCAAATCTTCATCTATAGTGTTTAAGACATTTAGGGATATCCGCAAAGAGCACAAAGAGAAGAAGTAGATACCCATAGGCAAGCCAGTGGGTATCTTACCCAGCGAGCAAGGCGAGCGTTGAGGGGGAGGCTCCAAAGGCTTGGCTTTTGGAGGGGGCGACGCTAGCCCCTATGATAGTTACAAAAACACTTATGGAGATGCCAATTCACCGGATTTTGTTTTTGGGATTCCTGTTCATCGCATTTATGCCAATTACGACTGTATTGGCTGAGGATACAGCATTCGTTCGAACCCCAGCTACAGTCTTTGGCCCTAGCGGACTCATCTTTACCCAATCTGCGGATACGTTATCACCAGGAAAGACGGAGGCGGGACTCAGCGTCACCCACGACCACAGCAGCACTGATCCGGACTTTACAATTAATGAAGTATCTGCAACGATGGCTCTTGGACTACCGGGTCGGATCGAACTTGCTGTTCATGCCCCCTATATGTTCAACTTCGAAAGCCACGGAGAGGATAATGCCGGCATGGAAGGAGGAGACCTATCAGTCAAGTGGCGATTTTTAGATCAAGATGTGGACCGCGGCCTCCCGGCATTAGGTTTCTCGGTTTCCTACTTTTTCCCTGTTGGAAACCAAAGACGCGGGTTTGAACCGGTTGATTCCTGGGGGGTCCAGGCGCTCCTCATCGCCTCGACCCGGGCTAACCTCTCCCGATCATTATACGACTTTTATTATGTTGGCCTTTATGCCGATGGAGGAATCTTTATCCGGGACATAGGATCTTCGGATGAGGAGAAACACGCCAGAGCCGATCTGGGTCTCCTTTTCCCTCTCACCGATTCCCGGCGGCTTCAACTCATCCTGGAAGGGAATGCTACTGTGAGGGACCAGGCCCCCTTTGAGGGAAACTATATGGCCATAACCGGCGCCCTTCGATATGTGACATCCCACATACACTTCTCCGGTGGAATCCAGCACCGCTTTAAGCAGGATTCGGGCATACAAGATACTGACAGATTTGTTTTTCAGGCGGGCTATCTGTTCTGATCTCTTGTCCCTCAGAAACAGCCCCGGAATGGAGGATTATTACCAATTTGCCTTCATTCGGCTGCCTGGAAAAAAGCAGGTTGAGGTCAAGGTTAAGGTTTAGGAACTTCTTAGCCTCAGCCTCAGCCTTCTTCGTGCGTCCTCGCCGCCTTGGTATCCTGTTGAATGCGAATTGGTACATGAGGTAGCTAAAAGGGGAAGAATATTAGACATTGTATGTAGTTGTTTACCACATCTAACTTAATAACATCCACCCCAGGAGAAAATATTAACAAGATCTGGGTTTTCTCTCCAATAAACCTCCCGATTCAATCTATATAGGACGGCCTCGTAAAAAGTCTGAAAAGGTGGTTTTATGTCATTCTCGTGCAAACGGGAATCCAGTCTTTTCAAGTAGTTATGTGCTCTCTGGATTCCTGCTCCCCGCTTTCGCGGGGACAAGTTTACCCCTGCGGAGGCAGTGGCAGGAATGACGACTTTGTGGAAGGGTGTAAAAATGAGGGGGGAGTTATTCTGGCTAGGTAATTGCATGCTCTAAACAAGAGGCATATATCGTCTGGTAGGGCTGATTAGCTAATTACCATAATTACCAATTGTTATTGCTGGAAGAGTGGGATCTCAGGAAGATGTCCTTGACAACACCTCCATGGTACAATAAAATGTATAATGTTTCCATAGAAGAGAATGAAAATTTTTACCGTCAGGCCCAGGATAGAAGGTATAGTTATTCCGGTTTTTGGGAGGCAGAGGTGGAAGAGAAAGGCATTTTCCTGGTTTGTAGTGACTTTATCATCCGTAACTATTTAAAGAATTTTATCTCTCATTTTAACAGGCCAGTCTATACACCATCAAACCCTGATAGGTTCATAGATGAACTTGATGGCATTAAGTCCTCTGTGTCAATAATTGTTTATGATCTCCCGGGGGCTAGTCCTCATACCTTCGATTGCCTGGAGCATCTTAAGGCAGCAGGAGATTCCATCCAGGTTATCCTCCTGGCTGGCCAGATACAGCTTCCGCAGCTTGCCGACCGGCTAGACTCAACTTCATGGTATATTGTGACCAAACCGATCTTCCCTCAAGAGCTTAAGGCCTCGATCCAGGAAGCGTTGATGAAAAAAAGAGATACAACTGTAACAATTGCCAAGATAGTTGCTGCACGCATCCCGGATCAGCCGGATAAAAGTAGTTGTTATCATCCTCAGTTACTTCTCGGAACAAGCCGGCATATGGGTGAAGTAAAGATGGTTATCGACCAGGTTGCCGGTACTGATGCAACAATACTGATTCGCGGAGAGAGCGGGACCGGAAAGGAATTGGTTGCCAGAACAATTTATGAATGCTCTAATTATGCCGGTGAACCTCACGCCGGTAAATCCTTTGTAACGGTACTCTGCCCGGCCATCCCTGAAGGGCTCATTGAAAGCGAACTTTTCGGACATGAAAAAGGATCATTTACCGGGGCCTTCCGGAGATCCCCCGGTAAATTCGAGATCGCTAACCACGGCACGATCTTCCTTGATGAAATAGGTGATATCCCTTTTGGGCTCCAGTCGAAGTTGCTGCATGTCTTGCAGGGTGGAAAATTTTCGCGGATTGGCGGGGGTGAAGTCAAGGTGGATGTCCGGATAATAGCTGCAACAAATAAAGAACTTGAGAGGTCTGTTTCTGAAGGGACCTTCCGGGAAGATCTCTATTACCGGCTTAATGTCGTGGCCATATATCTTCCGCCTTTGCGGGCACGGAAAGATGATATCCCGCTGTTTGTTGAGCTTTTTTTAAAAAAGTACAATGACCAGTTTAATAAGCAATGCCGGCGTATATCACACTCCACAATCCAGCGCCTTATAGATTATAACTGGCCGGGAAATGTCAGGGAACTGGAAAATCTGATCAAGCGGATTGTAATAATCGGTGATGAAGAGATTGTGCTGAAACAGTATATGAGCGAGGAAAATGGAAAGATGGGACTAAGATCAGCGGCAGATTCCGTTATTACCGGCAGGCCTCCTAACGGGCGGGAAAGACGTTCCTTTGAACGGAGGCTCGAAGCAGTTTCCCATATTACCAGCAGGCCTCTTAACGGGGATTCACTGGAGGCCAGGGAAGCGCAGAAAGGCCTGTCATTTCAACCCCTCAAAATGGTTGCCAAGGAGGCCCAGAAGAAGGCAGAGGCTGAGGTTATCCTGAGGGCATTGGAGTGGACCAGATGGAACCGGAAGGAGGCGGCGCGGCTTCTTAAGATCAGTTATAAAGCCCTTCTTTACAAGATCCGGCAGTGCAATTTGGAGGAGCAGCAGGGATTAGTGGGGCCGCCGCCTGCCGGTTCTGTCCATGTTCCCTTATACAAAACTGGTAATGATCAACTTGTAAGCATTGACGATGCGTGAGGATATAGCAGGGTTGAATAATCAAGCCAATAATCGCTGGACTCAGCCTCTGGATCAAGGTTTTTTTGAATATCTCCTTGAGCTTGAGGTTAGAAAGGCGACCCGTTATCTCTACTATTTCTCGTTATTGGTAGTTAAATTGGACAATCTCGATTCGGGTGCAGGGAAGGTTAATGAAGAGGCCGTTAGTCAAAAGTTGGCCGACCTGTTACGCGAGGAGATCCGAGGCACAGATCTTTTAGGCAAGAAAACGGATAATACCTTTTTCATCATACTTAACTATGCAGATATGGACATTGCCGGAAAGGTGGCAAATCGGATACGGGAGCGCGTGATGCTTTATACATTTGAGACAGCAACGAAAAAGGAACAGTTAACCGTTAGCATCGGCGTATCCTGTTTTCCCACCAGCGCTAATGATGTGGAAGGATTGGTTCAAAAGGCCGAAGAACAACTGATAAAGGCGGAAAGGAGGGGCGGTAATGTGGTTGGTCTGCCCGAATAAACCTGGAGGCACACTTCTATTTATAGGTGTCTTAACCCTTGTGATGGCGATATTAGATCCGATGCAGTACTTTATAACGTCGATTTCCCGGGCACAAGAAAGCCGTAGGCCCGCAGATGTTTTAAAGCATGCAGTGGATGAAGGTTCAAAAGGCGAAGATGAGTTTTACATAGGTCCTGAGGATGAACTTGAGATCATGGTCTGGAAGAGTCCGGAATTGACGAGAAAGGTAACAGTGAGACCCGATGGAAAGATATCATTCCCTTTTATAGGTGATGTCAATGCGGCAGGCCTGACTACGGCTAAATTGAAGGAGGGAATCACCCAGCGTCTTAAGGAGTATATCACTGAGCCAGAGGTCTCGATCTCCGTTATTGCCGTCAACAGCTATTATTTCTTTGTTATGGGAGAGGTCGCAAAGCCCGGCAAATATCCATTGAAGGGAAGGACTACCTTGCTGCAGGCTATTACACTGGCGGGCGGCTTTACCCCCTTTGCATCCAAAAACAGGATATCGGTCTTTCGTAAAGAGGGTCAAACTGAGAGAAAGATCCCTGTTAGGTTTGATGATATCATTTTCAGCGAGACAGCCGAGAAGAATCTGCTTTTGCGGTCAGGAGACACGATCGTAGTCCCCTAAAATAGCAAGGATAGGGGTGGGTTATTGCAACAGGAGAATAAATGCTTCCGAAGACATCAGACATCAATATTTGGGATTATACTGAAATTCTTTATAAAAGGATCTGGTATATCATTATTCCTTTTATGGTCTCAGCGGGGGTAGCCATTGCCCTCTGTTATCTCTTGCCTAAGTCCTATCGTTCCAGCACCTTGATACTTGTAGAGCAACAGAAGGTCCCTGAGAACTATGTGAAATCGAGCGTGTCTTCCAGCATTGAAGACAGGCTTGGCACCATCCGGGAGCAGGTTATGAGCCGGACACTATTGCAGAAGGTCATTGATGAATTTAAGCTCTATAGGGATGATGCCCAAAAAAAGGTGCCTGAAGAGATCATAGAGATAATGCGTAAACATATAGGGATAAACATTGAGAAAGGAAAGAGGAATATAGATGCATTCAGTATCTCCTATGAAGGCAGTGATCCATACTCTGTTATGCAGGTAACAAACAAACTGACCTCACTTTTTATTGAGGAAAACCTGAAGTCCCGCGAAGAGTTTGTAATGGGAACTACAATCTTTCTTGATAACGAACTTGAAGGGATCAAGGCCGAGCTTCAAAAGCAGGAGGCAAGCCTCCAGGAGTTTAAGAAAAGATATATGGGTGCGCTCCCGGAGCAGATGGCGGCCAATCTCCAGACACTTACCAGACTTCAGATGGACATGCAAGCTACGGCTGATGCCTTGGCCAGGGCCGAAGAAAGAAGGTCAGCGCTTCTTGCCAGTGGCGGTACTCTGGTTGATAGGGACAATATAATTGGTATTGACCCGGAAAATGCCAGGCTGACGCAGATGGAGAGCGGACTTGCTGATCTTAAAAGCCGTTTTACTGATAAACATCCGGAGGTTATTCAAAAGAAAAATGAGATAGAGGAATTAAGGCAGGGCATAATGGCGGCGAAGGCAGAAAGAGAAAAACACCCTGCAGCGCGGACATCGAGGCCTGTCCAATCTCCAGCCGAGGCGGCCCTTCAAAACCAATATGAGGAACTGAATATTGAGATTGGGCGGTTGAAGGCAAAACAGAAGGCCCTTGAGAAGCAGACAACGGAATACCAGGCCAGGGTTGAAAATACCCCTGCCCGGGAACAACAGATGCTTGCCATTCAGCGCGACTACGAAAATACCAAGATCCATTACCAGTCCTTATTAGATAAAAAGTTAAATGCCCGCATATCTGAGAACCTCGAAAAGCGCCAACAGGGAGAGCAGTTTCGTATAATGGATCCGGCCAACCTTCCTATTAAACCTTACAGCCCGGACCAAACGAAGATTATCCTTTTTGGAATACTGGGCGGGCTTGCGGCAGGGGCAGGGCTAGCCTATCTGAGGGAGATGACTGATACCTCATTTGCCGGACCTGAGGAGCTTGAGGCGGCCCTGCAATTGCCTGTTCTGGCAGCCATTCCTAACATCTCTATGGCGCTGAAGAAGGAGAGGAAGGCAGGATGATAAGCGGATTAGATGATAGCATTGTGACGATCAGCCATTCAGGCTCCGCAGTGGCAGAGCAGTATCGAATACTATGTGCAAGAGTAGACAGGCTTTCCCGTGAACATGGGTATAAAACTATTGCACTGACAAGCTCAGTAAAGGGAGAGGGCAAGACGCTCACCTCCGTGAATCTTGCCTTCTCAATGGCAAAGGACCTTGGGAAACACGTATTGCTTGTGGAGGCCGATTTTAGGAACACGAGTCTTACGCGGCTCATCAACAGACCCAAATCCAAGGGGTTCCTTGATCTGCTATCTAACGGCACAGGTATTGAATCTGCGAGGCAGCTTTACCTGAATGATAGGCTGGGTATTGTAACGGCAGGAAAGGTAACACCCGAGGCATTGAAGCTTTTTGCCTCAGAAAGAACTAAGGAGATTATTCAGGAGGCAAGGAAGGATTATGACTATGTCTTTTTTGATCTCCCCCCGATTTTAGCTACAGCGGATGCAAATATTATTGCTGAATGGATAGATGGTGTCATCCTGGTTGTAAGGGCCGGGGAAACACCTCGGGATATTGTAAGAAAGGCCCTTGCCGGGTCTACCAAGGTAATTGGCGTAGTCCTGAACGATGTTAAAACATATTCTTCCTATTATTATTACTATAATACAAAATGACAGAATTATTTAACTGAAAAATATTATGCCATCGAGACTTTCAAGCTTATCCTTTAAACAGATGAGTTATTCCCTTGTTGAGAATCTACTGATTCTCTTCTGCGTCTTTTTGGCCGTGGCTATCCGTTTCTCCCTCTCAGCAGACCAGGTCCTGGGATACGAATTTGTCTTTTTTAAGTCCCTGCTCATTGCTTCTGTGTGCCAGTTTAGTTTTTACTACCATGATCTCTATGCTATCCACTTTGAAAGCCGCCGGCGTGACTGGCTGCTTGGCTTTGCACAATCACTTGCGGCAAGCTCTATAATCCTGGCTGTCTTATATTACCTCTTTCCGTCCCTTATCATAGGCAGGGGGATCTTTCTTCTGACAATAATCCTCCTCCCATCTGTTCTGATACCCTGGAGAATTGTTTATTTCAGGTTATTACGGATCAAGCCGATGAAGGAGAATATCCTGATTATCGGGTCCGGCCAGGCTGCCAGGATAATGGGTGAACTGGTCTATACCGAACATAAGGACAAATATAATATATTGGGATTTCTCGATGAAGACCCTGCCAGGATTGGGGAGAGGGTGATCAACCCCGGCATCATAGGCGCCTATGATGGCCTGAGTAAGATTATGGAGGCCCACCGTATCAACAGGATAATCGTTGCTGTGCAAGATCGGAGAGGAAAATTGCCTGTGTCAGATCTGCTCCGGTATAAGTTTCAGGGGGTTGCTATTGAGGAGAGCGAGACTTTTTATGAACGACTGGCAGGAAAGATCCTTGTAGAGAACATAAAGCCGAGCTGGTTTATATTCTCTTCCGGATTTCGGCGCTTTAGGATTCTGAAGCTGATGAAACGGGGGATGGATCTGATCCTTTCAACAATAACGCTGTTAGTTACATTGCCTCTGTTTCTATTTATTGCGGTTGCCATCAAATTAGAATCCTTTGGCCCGGTATTTTTCAGGCAGGAACGGGTGGGCGAGAATGAAGAGATTTTTGTCCTGCTGAAATTCCGGTCAATGCGTAATGATGCCGAGTCAGAGACAGGGCCTCTCTGGGCAAGCAAGGACGATTCCAGGATTACAAGGGTTGGGAATTTTCTCAGGAGGTCGAGGCTGGACGAATTGCCCCAGTTAATAAATGTTATAAAGGGCGACATGAGTTTCGTGGGACCGAGGCCGGAGCGGCCATATTTTATAGAAAGGTTAGAAAAACAGATCCCATACTATATGCTCCGTCATACATTGAAACCTGGTATAACCGGTTGGGCGCAGATCAGATATTCTTATGGGGCCTCTGTGGAGGATGCGCTGGAAAAGCTTCAATACGATCTGTTTTACATTAAAAATCTGTCATTCTGGCTGGATATTACCATAATTTCTGAGACCATCAAGATTGTGTTGTTGCAAAGGGGTTCGCGGTAAGGATCCCTCCGCCTTCCCATGGGAATTCTACCCTAAGTTAATTTTCAAATAGTATGTTTGTTCGGGGCCCTAAAGCTTGCTAATTTAAATATTTTTAATATATTATATAAAAAAGCCTATTGAGGTAGATAATATATGAGTTCTTTAATGAGTGGCCTCAGGAAGAAGGTGATCCTCTCGATGTTGATCGTCGGATCACTCCCTCTTATCATCGGGCTTCTGCTTGCATATATAAGGGGAACAGACGAACTGAGAAATACTATTGGGCGCAACTTTGAGGGGCTTGCCGGTGAGGTTGCTCATAAGACTGATCTGATCATAGCCAAAGAGGTAGGCGAGTTACGGCACTATACCTCCTCATCTGACCTGATCAGGGCGATTGAGGCATCTAATAATGCCTACAACGGCTTAAGCCCCTCTGGAATAGAAAAGCGGCTTAAGGAGGGCGAGGCAGCCTGGAATGCTGAAAAGAATCCAGGGGTTCACCCCAAGGGGATCCTTGAGAACCTGGGGTCCAGATACCTTATAAAATCTACTACAGTTGAAAATAAAGAGAAGATAAACGTTGCCCTATTTGTAACGGATAAGATGGGGGCGGTTGTCGCAAGTATAAATGGATATCCTAAATATTTAAACTCCGGGGAGGGGTGGTGGAATAAGACTTACAGCGATGGAAAGGGGAAGATATACCTTGGCAATGAATATTTTGATGAGGCTTCAAAGGCCCACGTGTGGGAGATTGCCATCCCTGTCATCAATGAAGAAAACGGCCAGGTTATAGGGATCCTTAAGGCAATACTAAATATCAATGAATTCTTCCAGCCTTCTATATTCCATGTCAGGTTTGGCAAGACCGGCCATGCAATGCTGGTTGACTCAGGTGGAAAGGTTATCATCTGTCCTGTGCTGCCAACAGGGGCCCATATTGCCGATAAGCAGCTAATAAGTTTAGTTACGTTACCTCACCAAGGTTGGATAAAGGCAGAGAACGATGCGCATGGCGGAAGAAACTCTATAGTAGGATTTGCCCCCATTGAGGATACGAATCAGGTACTGAAAGGATCTGTGGGGAAAAGCTGGCATAGTTTTATCAGGCAGGACCCAAAGGAGCTTTATAGCCCCCTCTACACCATGCTCCGTGATGTAATCATATACGGTGTCCTCCTGATCGGGGTCATTATAACAGCAGGGCTGATCATGTCTGAGAGGCTTGTCCAGCCGATCAAGGCACTCCAGGAGGGCGCAGAGATTATAGGAAGGGGGAATCTGGACCACCGCCTTACCATTACAACAAATGATGAGATAGGGGTGCTTGGGGATAAGTTTAATGAGATGACAGAAAAATTAAAGAGATCCTATCTGGAAATTGAGGATAGCCTTGAGAAGTTAAAGGAGATGGATAAGTTTAAATCGGAATTCATATCCCTGGTAAGCCATGAGTTAAGGACCCCCCTTACATCCATTATCGGATTCTCAGAGCTGTTGATAGACAGGGTGCCGGGCGAGATAAATATGGTGCAGGAAGAATATATAAGGAATGTCCAGTCCAGCGGTCAGCAGCTCCTGGAGATCGTAAATAACCTCCTGGATATCTCAAAGCTCCAGGCCGGAAGACTTGAGCTTGTCTTAAGTGACTTCGATATCAGGGGGCTCATATCAGAGGTAGAGGGTAGTGTCATGCCGCTGATAAACAGAAAAGAACTTAACTTTGAGAACAGCATTGAAGACGGCATCCCGATGATCTATGCTGATCGGGCCAAGATAAAACAGACACTATTAAACCTGATCTCTAATGCCATAAAGTTTACCCCCAAGGGTGGTTTTGTCAGGGTTGCTGTGACCGGGACTGTTGTGCATGAAAGGCCTATGCTGCAAATATCTGTGGCTGATACCGGAGTGGGCATAGCAGCGGAGGACAGGACCAAGATATTTGAGGAATTCAGACAGGTGAACAGCACCTATGCAAGGGAATATCCCGGAACCGGACTAGGACTCTCTATTGCAAAGAGATTCGTAGAGATGCACGGGGGTTTTATATGGGTGGAGAGCAGGCCTGGGGAGGGCAGCGCCTTTTCCTTCAGGATCCCTGTAAAGGCAGAGAAGCCGGCCACTTCAAAGATAGATAGCAGGCAGGTTGAAGAAACAGGGACAAGGACTATAGAAGGCCAAAGTTCAAATGTCAAAATTCAAAGTTCAAATGATAGTGATGCGCCCCAGATACTTGTTGTGGAGGATGACTTAAAGACGAGCAAGCTCATAGGTCTATATCTGACACAGAGCGGCTATAGGGTGATCTATGCCTATGATGGTGTGGAGGCAGTAGAGCGAGCAAAGGAGCATAGACCCTTTGCCATAACGCTCGACATAATGATCCCTAACAAAGATGGCTGGCAGGTCTTGAGGGAGCTTAAGGGCATTACCGAGACTAAGGATATTCCTGTAATTATTGTCTCCATCATAAACGATAAAGAGATGGGGTTTTTCCTTGGGGCGGCAGACTATTTGGCAAAACCGATAGACAAAAAGAAGCTCCTGGAGTCTCTGAAGAATAAGAGCTTTACTACAAAGGTAAAAAAGAAGCCCGTAAGCATATTGGCGATCGATGACGATCCTCAAATCCTAATGCTGCTGGAATCTATGCTGGGGGCAGAAGGGTTTG
This sequence comes from Nitrospirota bacterium, assembly GCA_016234185.1. GTDB lineage: Bacteria > Nitrospirota > Nitrospiria > JACRHA01 > JACRHA01 > JACRHA01. The sequence goes on along the minus strand of JACRHA010000102.1, from coordinate 7,660 downwards.
GTGTTGTTAAGGCATCAAGCGGGGAGGAGGGATATAATGCAGCCGTTGAGATCCAGCCGGACATTATAATCCTGGATCTTCTAATGCCGGATATAAATGGATTTGAAATACTAAGGAGGCTGAAAGGACATCCGACAACAAAGGGGATACCTGTGATTATATTGACTGCAAAGGAGCTGACCTCTGATGACAGGCGTTTGCTGAACGGCAAGATAATGGAGGTTGTTACCAAGAGCGGATCGTTAAGAGAAGACCTTATAAATGAGATCAAGAGGTTTGAGAAGCTCTATCCTGACAAGGGAGGAATGATAGACGGTCTGACAGGGCTGTACAATGAAAGATACCTTAGAAACCGTTTAAATGAGGAGATAGCGAGATACGGCAGGTTTAAGAGGCCATTTTCACTGATAATCATGAATATAGATGAATTCAGGCATTATAATGAGGTCAATGGGACAGAGGAGGGAGATAAAGTATTAAAGGAATTGGCCGATCTAATAAAGAAGAACACAAGGGCTCAGAATTCCGTCTGCAGGCGCGGGGGATCTTCATTTGCCATTGTGTTGACAGAGACCTACATCGATACTGCCTTTCAGGTAGCAGAAAAACTGAAAGATTTAATAGAGTATCATCATTTCCCGCACAGGGAGAAACAGCCTGCCGGCAGGCTTACTGTTGCCGCCGGGGTCGCAAGTTTTAATGATGATATAGGATCATCTGATAGGCTCATAGTAAAGGCGCAAAAGGCGGCAGACGATGCCAGGACGGGAAGCGGCAACAGGGTAATAAAGGCTGTTTGAGTATAGATTATGCGGGAGAAAAAGATCCTAATTGTAGATGATGAGCTATTTGTCAGGGAGCTCATAAAGATTAAACTCAAGCTTTATGGACTTGAGATCATCGAAGGGTCGAACGGTCTTGAGGCAATAGAGCTGGCTGTTAGGGAGAAACCTGACCTTATCCTCCTCGACCTGATGATGCCCAAGATGGATGGTTTTGAGGCATGCGAGAAGCTGAAGTCCGACCCTAAGACTGCGCTGATACCTATTCTTATCCTTACCGCAAGGGGGGAGCAGGCATTTAAAGAAAAGGGAGAGGCCGCAGGCGCCGTCGGCATAGTCACAAAACCTTTCAGCCCGCAAAAATTGGCCGAGATGGTTATGGATGTCTTAAATAAAGGGAGGGTGTAGGGTAGTTACTACCCCCTGCCCCCTACACCCTACACCCTGAAAGAGGTAATTTAATATGGGCGGAGAATCATCCTTTGATATTGTCTCCAAGATAGATATGCAGGAGATGAAGAACGCGGTCGATCAGACATTAAAGGAGATCGGACAGCGATTTGACCTAAAAGATAGCAGGAGCGAAATAATCCTTGAAGAGAATGAAATAACTATCACATCTTCCGACGAGTATAAACTCAAGGCAGTAGTTGATATCCTGCAGTCAAAGATGGTGAAGAGGGGAATCTCATTAAAAGCCATCACCCTGGAAAATATGGAGGATGCCCTGGGCGGAAGGAAGAGGCAGAAGATATCCCTCCAGCAGGGGATTCCGATTGAGGCTGCAAGGGAGATAGTAAAGGAGATAAAGGGCGGTAAATTCAAGGTACAGTCACAGATACAGGGGGATCAGGTAAGGGTGTCTTCAAAGAGCAAGGATGAGCTTCAGACAGTAATCACCTTCCTCAAGAAGAAGGACTTTAAGATACATATGCAGTTTGTAAATTACAGGTAATACCAATTTTAGGAGTTTAGGAGAGCCAAATTAATCATGCTTAGAGATAATATAAGAAATATTGCCATTATTGCCCATGTAGACCATGGCAAGACGACCCTTCTTGACGGAATGCTGAAACAGGGAGGCATATTCCGCGCTAATGAAAGGGTACAGGAGAGGGTCATGGATAATATTGACCTTGAACGGGAACGCGGAATCACCATAATGGCGAAAAATACAGCAGTTGCGTATAAAGGGATAAAGATAAATATAGTTGATACACCAGGGCATGCTGATTTCGGAGGAGAGGTGGAAAGGACCCTGAAGATGGTTGATGGTGTGTTGCTGCTGGTTGACGCATCTGAGGGGCCGTTGCCGCAGACAAGGTTTGTCCTCAAAAAGGCGCTTGAACTCAAATTACCGCCGCTTCTTGTGATAAACAAGATTGACAGGGCAGACGCCAGGATTCAAGAGGTATTAAACGAGGTATATGACCTCTTTATTGACCTTGATGCCACTGAAGACCAGCTGGATTTTCCCATAGTTTATACAAATGCAAAGATGGGGATTGCAAAAGCTGATCTTGATGATGCTTCAGAAAACCTTCAGCCCCTCTTTGACCTCATCCTCAAAACCATACCTGCCCCTGAAGGCGATAAAGACGGGGTCTTGCAGATCCTTGTCACAAATATAGACTATAACGATTATGTGGGCAGGCTCGCCATAGGAAGGATCTTTTCAGGGACAGTAAAGTCCGGTGACCCTGTGTCCGTGATAGACGACAAGGGCGCGGCAGTGAAAACAAAGATAACATCAATTTATACCTTCCAGGGACTTGACAGGATGGATGCAAAAGAGGCATCAGCAGGCGATATTGTAGCCCTTGCCGGAATAGAAGGGATAAACATCGGAGATACAATCACCGATGCGGAGAGGCCGGCTCCCCTACCGCGAATAAAGGTTGATGAACCTACCATATCCATGATCTTTTCAGTCAATACTTCGCCCTTTGCCGGAAAGGAAGGGAAGTTAGTTACATCGAGAAACTTAAGGGAAAGGCTGCAAAAAGAACTCCTTTATAATGTTGCCATCAGGGTGGAATTTGACAATACAGACTCCTTCAAGGTTATGGGGCGCGGTGAATTGCAGCTCTCTATCATCATCGAAATGATGAGGAGGGAAGGATATGAGCTTACGGTATCCATGCCTGAGACTATAACAAAGCAAGTAAATGGCGCCCTGCATGAACCGATGGAACTCCTTGTCATAGATGTGCCGGAAGAATTTGTCGGCGTAGTTACACAGCAGATAGGGATGAGGAAGGGCAGGATGCAAAAGATGCAGAATAATGGTCATGGAAGGGTGAGGATTGAATACAGGATACCCTCGAGGGGATTGATAGGTTTTAGGTCTCAGTTCTTAACAGACACGAAAGGCACAGGACTCCTAAACCACCTGTTTGACGGGTACGAGCCGTGGCATGGTCCAATGTCGAAGAGACAGACAGGGGCCCTTGTTGCGGACAGACAAGGAAATTCCACCATCTATGCGCTCTTTCATCTCCAGCCAAGGGGGACGATCTTCATAAAGGAAAATACACCTGTTTATGAGGGCATGATAATCGGAGAAAACTCAAGGGACAATGACCTTGCAGTGAATGTAACTAAGGAAAAGAAACTCACGAATATGCGCGCCGCAGGCTCTGATGATCTCGTACAGCTTGTCCCGCCAAAGATAATGAGCCTTGAGCAGGCAATAGAGTTTATAAAGGAAGACGAGCTTGTTGAGGTAACGCCTCAGTCCATAAGATTGAGGAAAGGGGCATTGAACTCCAATAAAAGGCCAAAGACTTAGCCCTTCTTCGGAACCCTTTCCCAGTCCTCAAGAAACTTCTTTATCCCTATATCTGTGAGGGGATGCCTTAGCAGCTGCTGGATGACATTGAAAGGTACTGTGGCGATATCGGCGCCCGCCATAGCCGAATCTACCAGGTGGAGTGGATTCCTTACACTCGCCACGATTACCTCTGCGGCAAAGTCATAGTTATCAAATATAGTAAGTATCTCTCCTACCAGGTCCATCCCAACATGGCTTATATCATCAAGCCTCCCGACAAATGGGCTCACATACGCAGCGCCCGCCTTTGCTGCCAGGAGGGCCTGGGAGGATGAGAATATCAATGTGGTATTTATCCTGATCCCTTCTTTGGATAGGATCTTGATCGCCCTTAACCCCTCATAGCAGACCGGTATCTTGACTACTATATTCTTGTGGATCTTGGCAAGCCTCCTTCCCTCGGCCACCATGGCATCTGTCTCTGTTGATATCGCCTCTACACTTATGGGGCCATCTACAATGGCACAGATCTCCTCAACCAGTTCCTTAAAATCCCTCCCCTCCCTTGCCACGAGGGATGGATTTGTAGTAACCCCGTCTATAACCCCAAGATCATTGGCCTCCCTTATTTCTTTAGTGTTGGCCGTATCAATAAAGATCTTCATGTCTGCCTCCGATTATAAAAGAAAACTAACAGGCTGTTGAAAAAGTCACAAAATACCCCTAAGTGTCATTCCCGCATGCTTTTAGCGGGAATCCAGAGTATTGTAAATTCAAGAGATTCTGGATTCCTGCTTTCGCAGGAATGACAAACAATAACATGAATAAATACTTTTTCAACAAGCTCCTAATATACCACCTTTCCAAAAAAATCCATCGCCCGTTTTAGCTCTTTATGATCTTTTGCATGCTCTTCGATCGGTATCCCCTTTAGCGTGGCATCCCATGCCTGGCGGACAGACCTTGCCCCGGCCTCTGCCCCGTCCGGATGGGCATATACACCTGCGCCTGAGAGGTGGAGAAAGTCGACATGCCCCATCTTCCTGTAATTGACAGGGGCCTTTCCTGCCCATTGGCCGCCGGAGCTGACAGGTACTGATGCCTTAATATTATGGAGGTCAAGGACGCACCCCCTCATGCTCATGAGCACCTCATCATCAGATTCGTAGAGTTTTCCTTGTATGGCGCCTATATGGGTCTGATCCGCTCCTGCAAGCCTGAAGAGCTTTGTCAGTGCCAAAAAACTCATACCTAGATATGGAGACCTGGCCCACATCGGGGCAAAGTCCCTGTGGCAGTGGATCGGCACCTTTGTGTATTCCGCAAGCTCCCTCATCGCCTCAAGCCCTGCTGTGGCCACATTTATCATCACACAGTTTCCGCCATTTTCCACAACTATATCATGGAGCTTTTTTATCCTGTCCATCCTGTCGGTGATATTGAATGCATACATCGTCTCCTCGCCCGTCTCCTCGCGAGCCTCCTTTAGCCTCTTTACCACCTTTTTCACCCGCTCTTCTATGCCGTTATATGCGGTATCTGCAATGAGTTCGTCATCCTTTATGAAGTCAAGCCCCCCCTTGGCCCCTTCATATGCAAGCTGGGCAAGCTGATCGGCATTGATCCCTACACATGGTTTTATGATTGCCCCAACAAATGGCCTGTCATAGACCTTCAGTATATCCCTGCAACCCTTTATCCCGAATCCGGGACCAGGGAAATCTTTTAGAAATTCCTTTGGAAACTCGAGATCAATCAGTTTTATGGCAGTAAATGCACCCATTTCATAGAGATTTCCTGCTACTGCAGAGAGGAGATTAGGTATCTTGGGCCCGAAATTTATGTGGGGAAATGCAAGACGGAGGATAGCGGAATTGAACCTGGCCTCCCCTTCTCTCTTCCCCTTAAAATCCTCCATCACGGTTGCCGACGGGAGATGGGCTACCCTGATATCAACCGGGATCGGATAGATACCGGCGATCTTGATCCCATGTCTTTCCCTTACATCATCGGTCTCGTAGCCTACCCTCCGCCATGTACCGGTCGACTGCTCTGCAGCAAAGGCATTAGCTGCCTCATAGAGATCCATCGGCGTCTCAAGATAATATGTGGCATAGATATAATCATTATCATTAATAGTTTCCGGAAGCCTAAAAAAATCGGATATCCCCACCTTTTCTCCTTTCATAGTCATCTAACCTATACCTTCGCCTTAAACTTATTTGAACACTCTTTGCTGCAAAAAAAATGGACCTTTCCGCTGATCACCTCTTTAATCGCCGACTCCTTTGGAATAAAGGTATTACAATAAAGATCCTGCACCATATCAGATCCAATATCCGCGGCCCTGGTCCTGGAGCGGATCTTATCTGCTGAATTCCTTGGCCTGGGCTCAAGGAGACTCTTTATAATCAAATAGGCAGATATAATGAGGATCAGGTAGAATATTGCCCGCATATCTTCCCTCTTATACTAAGGTGCAATCTAAATCCCCCTTTTCCAAAGGGTAACTCCCCCTTCCCCCTCTTTATCAAAGAGGGGGATAAGAGGGGGCGTTGGTTTGTAAAGTATCACTTTGATCGCAACCTGGTATTAATCTCCAGCCTGGATCAATTTACACCAGGCTTCTCTTTCCTGGTTGTCCCAGATTTCTTTAATTCTGCTACCTTCTTTTGTAATTCCTTAGAGAATCCGCTGCCGGGGTTATAGCTTATCAGTTCTTCCCAGACCTTAATCGCCCCGCCAGTATCCCTCTTGTCATTTAAGAGTATAACGCCAAGATTATAGAGGGCTGTCTCATGCCTTGGGTTAAAGGAGAGCACTTTTTTGAGTTCTGACAGGGCATTATCAATCTTACCGGTATATTTGTAGACAGATGCCAGGTCGGTTCCCACCAAAGGGTTCTTTGGATCTATCTCAAGTGCCCTCATATAAAGCTCCTCGGCCTTGTCATACCGCTTCATGTCGTAATTGGCATTTCCTAGTACTATCAAGGCCTCGAGGTCCTTTGGGTTTTTATCAAGCCTCTCCCTGTAATCGTGTATTTTTGCCATTATCCTTTCGGCCTGCTCTATATTCTTATCCTTCTTCCCTTCCTCAGCAGTGGCCGGCAAGACCGGATGAGGCTTGGAATCCGTATCCTCCTTGATTTCCCCTGCTTTGGATTGGGCAGAACGCTTATCCTCTTTCTTTGCACAGCCAAAAAGCAGCAAAAGGATAGTGAGGCATATTAAATATCCTGATCTCATCTTTTTTTTCCTCAACCTTGATGCCCTCGTAAAAAGTCTTTCCTGTGGTTCGACAAGCTCACCACGAACGGAATAAAGTCAATGATTTCAACCTGACCACCGTTTGCCCTGAGCTTGTCGAAGGGTGATTTGTGACTTTTTACGAGCGAATCAACCTTAGCCTCGGCCTTCAGCCTTCCTCATATCCTAAACACTGATCTCCATAAGGTCATCTACAGTAAAGATGGCATCAAGTTCATACCCCATGCCTTCGATGTTCTTTCTCGCTCCTTCTTTTCTATCTACAAGGGTTATCACCTTTATTATTTTTAGTCCCTCATCCTCTAATACCTTTATTGCCTTCATGGCAGAGCCGCCTGAGGTCATTACATCATCCACTACCACGACTGACCCCCCCGGCTTTAGATCCCCTTCGATCCATCTCACAGTCCCATGGGATTTTGGCTCCTTCCTTACTACAAATGCCGGGATAGGATGGTTGTTGATATAGCTGACAAGGGAGACCGATAGGGCTATCGGGTCTGCACCAAGGGTCAATCCCCCTATCCCGTCAACGTTTATCGCCTTAATCTTATCAAAGACGATATTTCCAATAAGGTATGCCCCTTTTGGAGAGAGGGTGGTCTTTTTGCAGTCTATGTAATAGTTGCTCTTTTTGCCGGAGGATAGCACAAAGATAGAATCACTGCTTAATATAAACGATTTTTCATACAGGAGCTCCAGCAGCTCCTTCTTTAATTCTTGCAGATTTCTTTTCATTGGATGATCAGAGTATATCAGATTTTAATATATATAGTACTATTTCCAGGGGCTTGCGTCGCCCCCTCCACCGGCAAAGCCGGATGGAGCCTCCCCCT
>JACRHA010000099.1 GCA_016234185.1 Nitrospirota bacterium | reverse complement strand
GGAATTATCCCCTCTTTGGAAAAGGGGTGAGGGGAGATTTTATAATATTTTCACACAACTAAAGCCCGGTTAACTTTTATTTATGATCCTAAAGGTCTCTTCGTATATCCTCTCACGCGGGCCGATAGTTACAACCTCGATCTGTTTCTTGCTTGAAATCCTATATATTATTCTAAAACTGCTTACCCGAAAACTTCTTAATCCCTCTAACTCATCCTTCAATGCCTTGCCGGAATATGGTTCATATAAAATTATCCGAAGTGAGGCCTTGATTTTTTTCTTGAGATCCGGATGCATGCCACGGATAAATTCTGCTATCTCATCCGGGACCCTGAGTTTGTATATTGCCTGCTTCATGTCTGAAGCAACTTATTTAAACAATTCCTCAAGGGTGTAAAGCCTTGCCCCCTTTTTCTTCAACGCCTCAAGGCCTTTTTTAACCTCACCCATCAGATCTAAATCAGAGCGGACAGCAACAGTCTCTTTCCAGCTATCAAACTCATCAGGGCTTATTAAGACTGCTGCAGGGCGGCCATTCTTCGTGATTACGACCTCTTCGTCTGTAGTGCTGACAGTCTCTATAAGTCCGCTTAGTTTCATCTTCGCCTCAGAAACCGATAATGTCTTCATTGCCATAGACCTCTATTTAGGTTGACCAGAATTAAGACTAAATTATCATTACGTATCAAAATTGTCAAATGTCTTGTAGCTGCTAACGGCAAGTGGGTATTTCTGGATGATCAATATCCCATTGGCACAAGGATTATATGCCCCCAATCTGATAGTTCATCATCTTTACGTAGGCGGTATCTTCAAAAAAATCTATGATATTAATCGCAGCATAACCCTGCTCAATTCTGAAGATATATCTTAATTCAAGACCCAGTGCGCCACAGAGGATTACCCTGTTAACCCCTCCATGCGCCAGGATGACGATCTCCTCCCCTCTGTGGGAAGAGATGATCTCCTCCATCTCCGGGATCACCCTCTTTTGGACCTCAATAAAGGTCTCACCACCCCCCGACCTTGAAATTACAGGATCAGAAAGCCATGCCTGCCACTCATCAGGATATCTTTCTGCCACCTGGTCATAGGTAAGCCCCTCCCATCTTCCAAAATCCTTCTCCCGCAGATCTTCCTTCTGGACTGCCTTCAGGTTGTGTTTGTCGGCAATCATCCGGGCACCTATGACCGTCCTTTTAAGATCGCTGGAATATACGGCCCTGACCGGTTTATCTGACAGAAACCCTGCAACATCCTCCATCTGCTTGTAGCCATTCGGGCTTAAGTCTATGTCAAACTGACCGTTATAGACCTTTTTCCCCAAGGCGTTTGCCACCTCGCCATGTCTAATCAGGTACAACCTTGTACTAGACCCTGATCCCGTACCCAGGCTATCCTTCCTTCCCATCTTTTCCCCGCTTGAGGAAGGCCTCTATCAAATCTATAGGCACAGGAAATATTATAGTAGAATTCTTTTCAGTGGCCACCTCGGTTAAGGTCTGGAGAAATCTGAGCTGTACGGCTGCAGGATTCCTTCCAATGATTTCCGCCGCATCAAAGAGTTTCTGTGCGGCCTGGAACTCACCTTCTGCATGGATCACCTTTGCCCTCCTCTCCCTCTCTGCCTCTGCCTGTTTTGCAATTGCCCTAAGCATCTCCTGCGGCAGATCGGCATTCTTTACCTCCACTGCTGTGACCTTGATCCCCCAAGGCTCTGTCTGCTGGTCTATAATCCTCTGTAGGGAAATATTTATCTCCTCCCTTTTTGATAGGAGATCATCGAAAGCGCTCTGTCCCAGTACACTTCTGAGCGTTGTCTGGGCAATTTGTGATGTGGCGTACAGGTAATCTTCTACATCAAGTATCGCCTTTTGCGGATCAATAACCCTGAAGTAGATCACCGCATTCACCTTTACCGAGACATTGTCTTTAGTGATTATATCCTGAGATGGGACATCCATAGTAACTGTGCGGAGGCTCACCTTTATGAGTTGGTCAACAAAGGGTATGATCAATATGAGGCCCGGACCGTTCCCGCCATATAATGCAGTTGAAACCCTTCCGAGCCTGAATATGACGCCCCTTTCATACTCCTTTAAGATCTTTATTCCACTGTACAGGAAGAGGATCAGTACAACCACCACAACGATTGGACTTAAGATTAGTTCCGGCATCATCATACCTCCAGGTTATAGTTGTTTGTATCTTTTAACTAACAGTTTGAGGCCCTCAACTCCAATGACTTCAGCCTTATCCCCTTCTTTTAAGGGTTCATCGCTCATGGCATCCCAGATCTCGCCCCGCAGCATCACGCGGCCGCTGGGGGATATATCGGTCTTTACAAGACAGGTCATCCCAATAAGTCCTTCTATGCCGGTCAGGGGTCTCTTTCTCTGCGACTTCACTGCCATACCGACCACAAACAGGAAAAAGAGTACTGTCGCTATTACCGACGGGAAGATTACGCCCCATGATATCCGGAGAAATGGCACATCGGTATTGATGAGCATGAGTGAACCCAAAAGCATTGATATGGTACCACCCACGGCAAGGAGTCCGTAACTTGTAACCTTTATCTCTGCAATAAAAAATATGATACCTAATATTATTAGCGCCAAACCCGCATAGTTTATCGGGAGGGTCTGGAATGAATAGAATGCGAGGATCAGAGAGATGCCTCCCACAACCCCGGGGAGTATTGCACCGGGGTTGGATAATTCAAATATCAGCCCGTATATCCCTATGATCATCAATATATATGCTATATTGGGATCGCTTAAGGCATTTAAGATCCTGAGCCTCAGACCTATCTCTATCCTTACCAGATCCGCATCCTTCGTCCTTAATACCCTCTTTCCGCCCTCAGTTACAACCTCTCGTCCATCTATCTGACGCAGGAGATCATCTATGTTTGATGCCACAAGGTCTATTATCTTAAGATCCAATGCCTCCTTTTCGGTAACTGAAACGCTGGATCTTACCGCATCCTCGGCCCACTTTACGTTTCTCCCCCTTTTCTCGGCAATAGATTTTATGTATGCCGCTGCATCATTTTCAACCTTCTTCTTCATCTCCTTATCCATCTCACCGCCGCCCAGGGCGACCGGATGGGCGGCCCCTATATTTGTACCGGGGGTCATGGCTGCAATATGCGAGGCAAGTGTTATGAAGACACCGGCAGAGGCTGATCTTGCCCCGGAAGGAGAGATGTAGACGACTATCGGAACATCTGAGCCGATTATCTCCTTTACAATGATCCTCATTGACTGATCAAGGCCGCCAGGGGTATCAAGTTCGATTATCAGGGCCTCAGCCTTTGCATCCTTTGCCCTTTTGATCTCAGTAGTAACAAATTCCGCTGCTACGGGGTTTATTATCCCCTCGTATTTCACCACATGTAGTTTTCTCTCTCCCGGGAAGGCAGGCCCGGAAATCAATAACAATAAGAGGGTGACAATAAGTGAAAAGGATATTGAATGTCTCATGGTAACCATATAGTTAGTATACTACATTTATGAACTTTGTTTCTTGTTAGCGTGCCTGGATATCAAGTCAACCCGTCCGCAGGAAACTTTGAAAATCTCCCCTAACCCCTGGTCTTTTTCAAAGAGGGGAATATTTGTTCCCCCTTTAGCAAAGGGGGATGAAGGGGGATTCGAATGCAACTTTAGCATTAGCAGCACTTGTCCTGACAGGCACAGGTTTCAAGTTACTATACCGAAAACCGGTCTTTTGGAAGGTAAGCTTGGCTGATGCGGAAAAATATGGGAAGCGTCCCCTTTGGTTCTCCTTTGGTTCTCCCTTTCTGTAGTCGGCATCTATCAATTATTCCCTAATAAATCAGCTTTTCAAGTGTTTAAAACGTGAAAACATTCTCCATTGAACCTTCTGTATTGGCGATGATTTACGTGGCAGGCGCCAACAAAGCCAATCTTTCAATCCACTTTTACATAAATTCTATATGACTTCCCATCGCCTCAGCTGTTTTGATATCCACCAGCGTTTTAATCCGACGGATAATTTCACCGATCTGAAGCGCCTGCTGATGGACATAGATGATCCCTCCATGCCATCGCCCGTTTTTCCTCCACTGATCCGCTAAAGTCAGGCCGTAACTCCTTTCCGCAGGTATGCGAAGTGATAACGCTATGTATGTTTATCCTATCTTAAATCAGGACAGGCTTGCCGGGATCAGAGAAAATCTACGCCTGTGTCTGGGCTTGTATATCTGAAAGTCTTTATGGTCGAATGTGAAGATCTTTGAGATCCTCATCTTTTCACCTAATGCCACAAGGGTAGCATCCGCCAGATCTATGGGAAGGTCGTGGTATTTCGCCATAAGTTCCCTGCATCGGTGGAAGGTTTCAGCTTCTAGCGGGCCTATCGTAACCCCGCCCCTTTGTATGAATTCCCAAAGGTCATCCTGAACCTGCCATGAAAAGTTTAAAAGATAGAATGCCTCTGTAATGACGGGCCATGTTGTAATAAGGGGCTCTTTGATCTTTTTAAGGATCTCAACGGAATGGCTATGATAGTGATCATCCCTGTCAAAAAATGCAACAATAGGGCCCGTATCAAGGATAATCACTCCCTTCTCCTGAATTTCTCTCTCAATATCTCTTCACCTCGCATAGAAAGATCTCTTCTGCCACTACCCCCTTTACCAAGGAGATCTTCTATTAATTTGTAAGGATAGCTTCTTCTTTCATCAAGGATCGATGGACAATATTGACTAAGGGAGAGCTTTATCACATCTGCCTTACTGGTATGGAGTAGCCTCGAAGTCTCCTCCAATAACGATTCTGTTTTTTTATCGAGCCTCACACTTGTAGGCATTGCTTACCTCCGATCGTAATTATGTAGTGCAAATTGTATCACAATATATCATGCCTATCAAGGGAGTGTATTCGTTCACTACATATGAGACAAACAAGTGGGGGTTAGGAAAGAGTAGAAAGAGGGAAACTTCCCTTATTCTTTCAAGCACAAAAGAACTATAAGGAATGTATTGTACTATCTTAGAACCTCCTCTTGCGACACCTACTATCCCATAAATAGCACCTGTCTTTATTAAGGATTGGGATTAGATATGATTTGATTATACCCCAAGCAATGCTACTGTCAAGGTAGAAAATCGGCTAGGACGCTATCTTGGTGAAGACCTGTCCTGAATAATTATTTGCAATTATAGATTTATTATGATCTACTATCACCCTATTATGCAAGCAAGCCTAAACAGGATCATAAAAAGCAGATCATCCACACCCGTCCAAAAGATAGCAAACAAAATAAGACGCTATCTTCTATGCAAGACGGGAAATGGATATATTGAAAAACAGATGGCGGTCAGGCTTGGCGATTGCCTTCAATGCGGAAGATGTTGCCGGCTTATCTATCGCTGCCCATTTCTTGCGGGATCAGGCTCAAATATCAGGTGTCTTATATATCACAAAGGCAGACCGGATCAATGCCGTGCCTTTCCGATCGATCGCAGGGATCTTGGGGATGTCGATTTCAGATGCGGTTACTTCTTCTTAAAGAAGGAAGAGGTAGATACTTACGGGCTTGCCCGTGGGTATCTACCCAGCGAGCAAAGCGAGCGTTGAGGGGGAGGCTCCATCCGGCTTTGCCGGCGGAGGGGGCGACGCTAGCCCCTATGTATAGACCCTGAGGCTGTCAGTCCTTCTTAAACCTTCCTTCAAGCTTCTTCATAACATTAGGCATAGAAGTATATTCCATATCCTCCAAGTTAAGCCTGTGCGGCTGAAGCGGTCCATGCCTTTGAACTATTCACAGACTTCTGATATATTTAAAAGATTAAAAGGAGCGTTTTGTTATGCTTGCAAAAAGGATAATCCCCTGTCTTGACGTCAAGGATGGACGTGTCGTGAAAGGGATAAGCTTCATAAACTTAAGGGATGCCGGCGATCCTGTTGAGGTGGCAAGGATATATGATGAGGAAGGGGCGGATGAAATCTGTTTTCTGGATATTACCGCCTCTCATGAAAAGAGAAAAATCATGCTCGATATAGTCTCAAGGACAGCAGAGGTGATCTTTGTCCCCCTGACTGTCGGGGGCGGAATAAATGGGCTGGACGATATCAGGGACCTGTTGAATGCCGGCGCGGACAAGGTTTCAATAAATACTGCCGCTGTGCAGGAGCCGGACTTTATAAAACACGCATCTGCCCGGTTCGGAAGCCAGTGCATAGTAGTTGCAATAGATGCCAAGCGGGTTAAAAGTCAGGAGACTTCGGCGAGCTCAGTCGAGCCGTCAGGAGACTTCGGCGAGCTCAGTCGAGCCGTCAGGAGACTTCGGCGAGCTCAGTCGAGCCGTCAGGAGATAACTCGGAACGCGGAACTCGGAACTCGGAACTACAAATGGGAGGTATTTACCCATGGCGGGAGGAAGGGGACAGGACTTGATATAATAGAATGGGCCAGGAAGGCTGAGTCCCTTGGGGCCGGTGAGATACTCCTTACCAGTATGGACAGGGACGGGACAAAGGATGGATATGATATAGAATTAACAAGGGCCGTATCAGGCTCCGTCAATATACCTGTAATAGCTTCCGGGGGCGCAGGAAGCCTTGAGGATCTTTATGGGGGCCTTGTAGAAGGCGGGGCTGACGCAATACTTGCGGCCTCGATCTTCCATTACGGAGAATTCAGGATAGGCCAGGTAAAGGATTACCTCAGATTAAGGGGAGTAACGGTCAGAAAATGAAGATATCTGAGCTTTTAAGATTTAACGCTGATGGACTGATACCGGCGGTTATCCAGGATCATAAGAGCGGCAGGGTCCTGATGGTCGCATATATGAATAAAGAAGCGCTAGATAAGACTATTGAGACCGGCATTACCCATCTCTGGAGCAGATCAAGAAAAAAGCTCTGGCAGAAGGGTGAGACATCAGGAAACTATCAGACAGTCAGGGAGATTTATTTAGATTGCGATGAGGACACGCTCCTCCTTAAGGTAGACCAGGTTGGTGTGGCATGTCATACAGGCGAGACAAGCTGTTTCCACAGGACATATAAAGAAAATGATCTTGTTAAATTAGTCACCGATGGGGGAATATTGGAGAGGGTATATGGGGTGATCCTCGACAGAAAGAGCAACCCGAAGGAGGGTTCATATGTCTCATCTCTTATGGCAAAAGGGAAGGACAGGATCTTAAAGAAGATAGGTGAGGAGGCAGGTGAGCTGATCATCGGCTCAAAGAACGATAACAGGGATGAGATCATCTACGAGATAGCCGACCTCTGGTTTCACACACTCGTTGTTATGGGATATCACGGGATCGGAGTAGACGATATGTACGATGAATTTGAAAAGAGGTTCGGAAAAAGCGGGATTAGGAAAGGAAATAATAATAATGAATAGGGACCCGGGTTGTATCTTCTGCCGGATCGCCTCAAAAGAGGTAGGGGCGAAGATCGTCTATGAGGATGAAAAGATCATGGCCGTTGAGGATGTAAATCCCCAGGCCCCTGTGCACCTTCTTGTTATACCCAAGAGTCATATCCCGACGCTTCAGGATATTGGGGATGAAGAAAGCGGCCTGATGGACACGCTATTTCAAGTAATCAAACGGCTGGCCAAAGATAGAGGGCTATCGGAAAAAGGTTACCGTGTTGTGGTTAACTGCGGCCCTGCCGGAGGACAGACAGTATATCACCTCCACCTCCACTTACTTGGCGGACGCAATATGAAATGGCCGCCGGGGTAATTCTATGATGAGCGCTGCCGTTCTTGCCGGTGGAAAAAGCAAGAGGATGGGAAGGGATAAACTCCTTATTGAGGTAGAGGGAAAACGGCTGCTCGAGAGGGTTTTAGATACCCTCGGACTGATTTTTGATGATATTACGATCATTGCAGCGGCAGACGAGACCCTGGAAAAATTCAGCTGGATAAGGCAGGGGATTGTCAGGGATTTAATTCCCGATAAGGCCTCAATAGGCGGTCTTTACACTGCCCTCTCATATGCGGCATCCGAGAGGATCTTTGTTGTTGGCGGAGACATGCCCTTTTTAAATAAAGACCTTATCAAATATATAACTTCCAAAGAAGATTATGATGTCGTAATCCCCCGCACAACCACCGGATTACATCCGCTCCATGCCGTCTATTCCAAAGGATGCCTTCCGGTTATCAGGGATATGATTAATGAGGGCGACCTTTCAATAAGCAGGTTTGTATGCAAGATGACCAGATATGAGGTAGGTGAGGAGGAGATCATTGCGATAGATCCTGACCTTACATCGCTGATCAACATCAATGCACCTACTGATCTTGAGATGATAAAGCACATTCCATATTCAGGGCGTATCAGAGGAGGACAGCTATGATCTCAGTCAAAGAGGCACTTAAAACAATACTGGCAAATATAACTATCTCCGGCACAGAGAAAGTCAACATTATGGACTCACTTGGCAGGGTCCTTGCAGAAGATATAGTGGCGAAGAGGGATCACCCGCCATGGGATAATTCTGCAATGGATGGCTATGCCGTCATTTTTAGCGACATCAGGGGCGCATCAAAAAAAGTGCCTTCTGCAATAAAGGTAATAGGAGAGGTTCCTGCAGGCCGCATGCCTGCGGTAAAGATAGGGCGGGGTGAGGCCGTAAAGATTATGACAGGCGCCCCTATGCCGGAAGGAGCGGATACCGTAGTAAGGGTTGAGGATACGGAGTCCACAGGCAGCATGGTCTCTATATTTAAGGAATGTGAGAGCGGAGAGAATATAAGGAGACGTGGTGAAGATGTTAAGAACGGTGATCTGGTAATAGAAAAGGGGAAGAAGATCCGTCCTGCGGAGATCGGGATGATAGCCTCAGTGGGACGCGCCTTTATATATGTCCATCAGAGACCAAGGGTGGCAGTCATGTCTACAGGGGATGAGATCGCAGATCTTGATGAGGAGCTTTCTCCTGAGAAGATCATAAATTCAAACAGCTACGCCTTAAGGTCGCTTGCCATGGATGCAGGATGCATTCCTGCACTTCTGGGGATTGCAAGGGACAACAAGGAGGATCTGACGAGGAGACTTAGGGACGGACTTACCTCTGATGTAATCCTTATCTCCGGCGGGGTATCTATGGGCGACTATGACTTCGTGAAGGATGTATTGGCCGAGATGGGCATGGAGATGAAGTTCTGGAAGGTGTCGATGAAACCTGGACAGCCCCTCGCCTTCGGGACGATTAAGGGGAAGCCGGTCTTTGGCCTGCCGGGAAATCCTGTATCCGCCATGGTATCCTTCTACCAGTTTGTGATGCCGGCGCTGAAGAAGATGGGAGGCCAGAAGGCCCTCTATCTCAACACTATAGATGCACTATCTGATGAGAATCTGGAAGTAAAAAAGGGGAGGACATATTTCATAAGGGCTGTTATTGACGTTCGGGGTGGGGTATATCATGCAAGATCAACGGGTGACCAGGGTTCGGGCATATTAACATCTATGGTCAGGGCCAACGGACTTATCGTCATACCTGAGGATTCCGGGCCTGTTAAGGCAGGCGATAAAGTAAAAGTCCAGCTAATTGGATCCCTTTCCCAGGAAGGATTAGGGTTTTAAGCCATGATACCAATGGTATGCATAGTCGGGAGGTCAAACAGCGGGAAGACCACACTGATTGAACAGCTTATCTTAGAGTTTAAAAGGCGCGGCCAGAGGATAGCCACGATAAAACATGCCGGACACGGGTTCCAGTGGGACAGGGAGGGAAAGGATAGCTGGAGGCACAGGATGGCAGGGGCGTCAACTGTAATCATAGTGTCTCCGAATGACCTGGGGATAATTACAGACCAGGAAAAGGAGTTATCACCTGATGAGCTTAAGGAGAGGTATATCAGGGATGTCGATATAATCCTTGCAGAGGGCTATAAGTATAGCAATTATCCGAAGATAGGGATCATAAGGCTTGAGGGAGATGAGGAGTTTTTTGCCGACCAGAAGGAAAGTCTCATGGCAATAGTGTCTAACAGAACTGTTAACATGGGTATTCCCTGTTTAAGACTTGATGATATTGGAGCTATATCTGACTTTATAGAAAAAGAGATCTTGAAGAAAGACTGAAGTTCCAGCAGGATGGGATAACAAGTTGAGATTTATCGCAGATTTTCATATCCACTCAAGGTATAGCAGGGCCACCTCACCTAATATGGAGGTAGGCACCCTTGCAAAGTGGGCAAAGAAGAAGGGGATCGGTCTCATCGGGACCGGGGACTTTACCCATCCGATCTATTTCTCAAGCCTCAAGGCCCAGCTTGAACCGGAGGGAAACGGGCTGTTCCAATTAAAGGGAGGCAGAGTTGATTGCCGTTTTATCCTTACCGCTGAGGTAAGCAATATATTTTCCCATAAGGGGAGATTAAGAAAGATACATAACCTTATCTTTGCTCCAGGTTTTGAGGTGGTTGAAAATATCAATGCAAGGCTCGGATCCCTTGGAAAGCTCGCTTCTGACGGCCGGCCAATCTTCGGCTTTCCTGCCAGGGATCTCGTAAAGATGGTAATGGATATCTCTCCGGACTGCCTTATAGTCCCTGCCCATGCCTGGACACCCTGGTTCTCCATATTCGGGGCAAACTCCGGCTTTGATTCTATCGAGGAGTGCTTTGGAGATGAAGCAAGGCATATATATGCTATAGAAACAGGGCTATCATCAAATCCTGAGATGAACTGGAGATGCTCATCCCTTGACAGGATTACCTTGCTCTCAAATTCTGATGCCCATTCCCCGGGCAAAATAGGAAGGGAGGCCAATCTATTTGATTGCGACCTTTCCTATGGAGATCTTCTTGATGTCATCAGGAAGAAGGATAAAAAAAGATTCCTCTCCACTATAGAATTTTTTCCGGAGGAGGGGAAATATCATTATGACGGTCACAGGGAATGCGATATATCCATGTCATCAGGAGAAACAAAGATAAATGGCGATATCTGTCCGGTATGCAACAAGAGGATCACAGTCGGTGTGATGCACCGCGTGGAAGACCTTGCAGACAGGAAAGAAGGATTTATACCTGACAACTCAATCCCGTTCAAGTCTCTTATTCCCCTTGAAGAGATCATTGCTGAGGCGCTGGGACGAGGCACCGGAACACAGTCAGTGAACAGGGAGTATGAAAGGCTTGTCTCTGAAGCCGGTAATGAATTTAAGATACTGTTAGATCTGTCAAGTGGGGATCTCTCTGCCTTTGTTCCACCTAAGATCCTTGAGGGAATAATAAGGGTAAGGGAGGGAAAGGTGAAGATTATTCCAGGATATGATGGGGTATACGGCAAGATCAGGATATTTGATGATGGCAATAGCGGCCCCATAATAGACCAGGGGCCGTCTGATCAGATATCTCTATTCTGAGTATGACTTGAGCCTGCCCCATCTAATCGCAGCAATTTACTATCCGGATGAGTGATAAAAAACCTAATATAGATAGGGCGATTAGCTATGCAAGAGAGATTGCCCATCCGCGATTGGTGGGAAGCGAGGGGGAGGGAAGGGCAGCAAGATATATAACTGGAGTATTAAAGGAGAAGGGCCTAGAGGTAGAGGAAGAGCCTTTTAGAATCAAGATCGTCCCCTGGATACCTTTGAGGATCGGCCTTATCTCATCCCTTATTTTCCTGCTAATAGGCTTCCTGATCTCAAGAGAGCATAAGTTTATCTCAGCCATAATTACTACTGTCATCCTGATCAGTTTTATATTTATGGGTAAGCTCTGGTCCTTTCTTGCAGGTCTTGATCTTCTCCCTGATTTAACAAGGGGCCTCTCATCTAAGAATATTATTGCCGGTATCACAAAGGGGGGCGAGAGAAGGGTCTTTTTAATTGCCCATTACGATTCAAAGGGCCAGTCGATATCACTTATAACAAAGATCCTCCTGGTGGCTACAGGATCCTTTTACCTTATCCTCCTGACCTTGCAGTATGTCTCCGGCCCGCCACATCAATCCCAGGAAGGCATTAATCTCCAACTTTATGTCCCTTTTTCTTTTGCAGTCATAATTATCCTGATCCTTGCTTCTGTAAGGACAGATAATAGTTCACCAGGGGGTCTTGATAATGCAGGGAGCGTAGGCATCTTAATCGAGCTTGCCGGTCTTCTAAAGGAAAGACCTTATAAGGGTCTGTCAATTACAATAATCTTCACAGGAGCAGAGGAGTTGGGACTCCTAGGTGCATATGCCTTTTTAAAGAGACACAGACATGAACTAAATTCAGATAATTGCTATTTCCTAAACCTTGATGGGGTAGGCGTAGGCGGGCGCCTTAAACAGTTTGGAAAAAGACCAATCTTTCAGATCCTTCCGGCCTTCCCTATGGTTACAGGCCTAATGATGGACCACCTTCCCTTTGAGAAGGCAGGTTTCCGGGCAATGAGCCTTGGTTGTGTCTCAGGCAAGACCTTGAAGATACATACAAAAGAGGATAATGCGGATCTCCTTGAGCCTGAGGGGATTGAGGAGGCCGGGATTAAGGTGCTGGAGATTTTAGACAGGCTGGATGAAGGATCTGTTGACCCCAAAAATATTGCAAAAAAGAATAACATATGCTATATAATGCTATAATGCTTTTATTCTGCATTTGTTTAACTTCGGAGACGGAGTGGAAACAAGGAAAAACAGACTACTAAAGGATTGAAAAATAGATGAGACTTGATTATGGACAGATCGAAGTCGTAGATGACAAGATGGTTGAGATATTACAGCGCAAGACTCCGGCAGAACGGATCGCGGTTGGTTTTAGGATGTGGATATCGGTGCGTAATATGCTCTTATGTCATCTAAGGCATACGCATCCTGAATGGTCGGAAATGGATCTCCAGCAGGAGGTAGCCAGGAGGCTTTCCCATGGAGCTGTTTGAACTCCTCCAGGAGGTCGTAGAGGCATTAGAACGTCTTCAGGTTCCCTACATCGTAACTGGGGCTGTCGCATCTATGGCATACGGAGAACCAAGATTAACTAATGATATTGATATTGTTGTAGCAATAGAAGAAAGGCACATCGCAGGTTTGCTCTCGGCCTTTCCCTCTGATGAGTTTTATATCAGTGAGGACATGATAAGAGAGGCTATACACCACCAGAGAGAGTTTAATATCATCCACCCTGCTTCAGGTCTCAAGGTGGACATAATGATAAAGAAAGATACCCCCTTTGACAATAGCCGGTTCAGCCGATTTCACAAGATCTATCCGGCTAAATCCTATCAGGCGAATTTTGCTGCACCCGAAGATGTCATTATAAAAAAGATGGAGTTTTACAGAGAAGGCGGCTCTGAGAAACATCTCAGGGATATTACAGGAATTCTTAGGGTCAGTGAAAAAGAGATAGATCTTAACTATATTTTGGAGTGGGCTGACCGCCTGGGATTGACAGAGATCTGGGATGCCGTCAAAAGGCGGCTTATGGATTAGTCCTTTATAACGAGCCGATTATCTTGTAAAATTGCATTAAAATCAGGGGCTAATAAATGAAAGTTACAGCAAATAAAAGATTATTCTGGTTTCTAAAGGAAGGAAGCGAGTTTGATCTTTCAAACGAAAACCATTTAAGTATGTATGTCCAGCAGAATCTTTCAAGAGGAAAAACATCGGACATAAGAAGGCTTTTTAAGATTATTCCGCTTAATGTTTTCATCGGGGCTTTTAGCCGTATTAAAAACTATCTTCCAAAAGAGGTAAGGCAATTCTGGGAGGAGTGGCTTGCAGATATTAACACCCCTACAAAAAAAGATACTTAACCTCTTTGTCACGCTGACCGATAAAGATGCTTTTTACCTGACAGGCGGAACGGCCCTTTCAGCTTTTTTTCTCAAACATAGAAAGAGTCATGACCTCGATTTTTTCAGCAGTACCGAAGAACTGATCACTCCATTCAGCCAAAAACTTGAAGCATCAATAAAAAAAGAAAATCTTGGCGTTGAAAGACTAAGAGGATTTCACTCATTCGTGGAGCTTTCTGTAACCGATAGCGAAGACTCAACAATAATTCATCTCGCCCTTGATTCTCCTTTTAGATTTGAACAACCAATGGAGTCTGAGGAGTTTCCAGGACTCAAAATTGACAGTCAGATAGATATAGCAACAAACAAGCTCCTTGCACTTTTTGGAAGAGCGGTATTGAGAGATTTTATAGATGTCTATTTTCTTGTTAAAGAACGCTTTAGCAAAAATGAGCTTATGGAAAAAGCTGTTCTGAAAGATCCGGGCTTTGACCTTTACTGGCTTGGAGTTGCTATGGAAAGGATAAATGAATTTCCTGATGACTCACCCGATATGCACCTTCTTACACGTCAATCTACTATAGCAGAACTTAAAGAATTCTTTGGTGTCTGGAGAAAAGGAATTATGAAGGACATTACCGGCAAATAGCGGTATACGATGAAGATTGAAAAGCGGAAGACAGAGGTCTGGATAACATGTGAAAGACCACTGACACCGACAACTGACACTGTTTGTGATGGAGGGATAGCCGCGTATATATTTTCAAGGCATCAGAAAAAGGTGAAAAAATATACAACCCCATTAATAATCCAGATTTGCTTTCACTCTCCTTTGAGGCATTCAAAAATGCCCCACAAGATATTAGCGAAGAATATCTTGTAAAGATAGTTGAAGAAGTTTATAAAGATTATAAAATTGAGGACTCTGAGTCTTTTCGTGATGCTATTCAACAGTATCAGCTATCGCAAAATAATAGAAATATGATATTTGACAGCCGACTTAAAGAAGATAAACAAGGGGTCTCCCGTCAAGCAAAATATGAGACAGTTCCAGCAATACCTGTATGTTTCAAGGATGAAGTTTTAAGCTTAAAACCTTCGGAGCGAAGGTGGTTTAGAGAGGATATAGATAAAGAACTGGAGGATTTGATACATCATATTGTTTGGGAAGTAAGCTTAGAACACTCTCTTTATATTTCTCCACTCATTTTTACAAGCCACGAGATAGAAAAATCTCCTTTAAGAGTGTCTCCTATAGTTAAAAATATAGAAGAGGAGGGGGTGAAAGTGTGACTGATAAAGAGGCCCTTTTTACATACCGGCTTAAACAAGCTGAAGAATCAGGATGGAGGAAGCTCAGAAACTTTATGCTAAGCGAACTTGAAGTTTTAAAGACGATTACAACAAGACTCGATTCTGCCGGTATCCCATATATGGTTAGCGGTTCTATTGCGGCCAATTTCTATACAACTCCAAGGATGACCAGAGATATTGATATTGTTATTGAATTGCGAAAGGAAGATGCGGATACGTTAATCTCTCTCTTTTCTGATGATTTTTATATAGACATCGAGTCTGTTAAAGTGGCGATACGTGATAAGGAGATGTTCAATATTATTCATAATGAGGCGGTTATCAAGGTTGATTTCATTGTTAGAAAGGAAACAGCGTACCGGAAAATTGAATTCGAAAGAAGGCGCAGCATCATTTTCGAAGGTTTAAGGATTTATATTACTTCACCTGAGGACCTCATTATTTCCAAGCTTTACTGGGCTAAGGATAGCTTTTCTGAGATACAGATCATGGACGTAGAAAATCTTATAAATACCCTTCCGGGGCTTGATAAAAGGAAGATCAAGGATATATTTCGAAGTGGGTGCAACAGTTAGGTATTGAGGAGGTATATAACAGGGTAAACAGATGAAAGACACAAGCCCACAGGTTGAATCCCGTTTTATTGAAATGTTGATGAAAAAGAGTGGACAGGATAGGATGAAGTTAGGATTTTCTATGTTCGACATGGCACGAAGGCAGGTTATAGCCTCTATAAAGATTGATAAGCCAGACGCAGATATCAGGGAGATAAGAAAATGGATATTTCTCCGTTACTATGGAAACGAATTTTCTCCTGAAGAACAGCGGAAAATCCTTGAGCGGATACAGCGGTAACATAGAGGTGTCTGTGAACGGTGTTGGTGTCGGCGAAGCGTAAGGGGAAAACAGTGCTGGCGTTGGGTATCAATTACTGACACTGAAAACAGTCACTGATACTTTATATTATGCAATTAGTTATCAACACATACGGTTCATATTTTCAAAAAGATGGCGACTGCTTTAAGGTAAAAAAGGATGAGCAGGTCTTTGAGGTATCGGTAAAGAAGGTTTCATCTATAATGATAACCACTGGTGCCTACATTACTACCGACGCCATAAAGTTGGCCATGAATCATAATATAGATATCCTCTTCCTTGATGAGTTTGGTGATCCTTTTGGCAGGGTATGGCATTCTAAACTCGGGAGCACCGTGCTGATCAGAAGAAGACAGATCGAGATCGCAGAGACCGAAGAGGGATTAAAGCTTGCCCTATCCTGGATTGCAAGAAAACTTGATAATCAGATAGATCTCCTTATGAGGCTTAAGAAAACGCGAACTCAAAAATCAGCAGAGATCACATCATATATTTAAAAGTTAACCAACTGCCGGAAAGCGCTGGATAACCTTTCCGGGACTATCGATGAGAGGCGCGGGACTATAATGGGGTTAGAGGGGAGCGGTGGCAGGATATATTTTGAATCTATCAGTTTCCTGATGCCTGAGAGATACAGGTTTGATGGCAGGAGCAGAAACCCTGCCAAGGACGAATTCAATACCCTATTAAACTATGCCTATGGGGTCCTCTACTCAAGGGTGGAGAAGGCATGCATCATTGCGGGACTTGACCCATATGTAGGGATCATCCACGCGGACCACTATAATAAGAAGTCCCTTGTCTTCGACCTGATAGAAAACTTCCGCATTTGGGCAGGTGAGACGGTCATAAATCTCTTTGCAGGAAGAGATGTAAAACAGGAGCATTTCGACAGGCTTGAAAATGGCCTTACCTTAAATAAAGAGGGAAAGGCCCTTCTGATTGAGGCATTAAGTAAGTTCCTTGACGAATCTGTCCGCTATAGCGGAAGAAATATAAAAAGGGGAGACGTCATTCAGTTTGAATGTCACAAGATAGCAAATGGCTTAATAAAGGAGGCATAGACTGAAGCAGGGCGACAATCTTGTTTGGGTAATATATGATATTGTTGATGATAAAAAGCGGGGCCGTATTGCCAAGACCTGCAAAAACAAAGGGCTCTACAGGGTACAGAAATCGGCCTTCATCGGGACATTGAACAGAAACCAGATAGATGAATTGAAGATGATATGTGTAGACATGATCGATCCTAATGTAGACTCTGTTTATATCTTTCCGATGTGCGAGGATGATTTTAAAAAGGTAAAGTTGCTTGGCCAGGCTTTTGATAAAAAGCTGGTATCGGCAGAGGTATTGGCGATGTTTTTTTAAGAAGACATGAACCGTTTCCCGTAACCCGTGAACCGGTAACTTGACACCGTAAACCGGGCAACGGAGCCCTGGCAATAAGCTATGGATACCGAATCCACAGTAATGATAACCCCGTCATAGGTGATTGAGCACCTTTTCTGCCCAAGGTTTACATATTTTATGAACTGCCTCAATATACCTCAACATGAGGAATTAAGATACAAGGTCCTTAAAGGAAGGGAGCTCCATGAACGAAAAGAAAAGGAAAACAGGGAATATTTCAGAAAGAAGATAGGGTGCATAAATAAGGAACTCTCGGTCTATGTTGCATCGGGGTCGCTGCGCCTAAGAGGCATCATAGACGAGGTCCTTACACTTTCGGACGGGAGCATGGCACCCCTTGATTATAAATTTACGGAATATAGGGACTTTCTCTTTGAAACACATAAGGTTCAGTCTGTTTTATATGCAATGCTGATAAGGGAGACATATAATAAGCCTGTTTATAAAGGCTATATCTGTTATGCCAAGGACGGGGCATCTCTAAAAGAAGTGATTTACAAAGATACTGATTTTGAGTATGCTAAGGATACAGTTGATGATATCTTCAGGGTGATTTTAAGGGGCTACTATCCCAAAAAGACCTCCTGGCCCAATAGATGCATTGACTGCTGTTATAAAAATATTTGTGTTTGATCTTTGAAAATTTATAACTGCTTGTGATGATAAGGTTTTATTATGCCCAAACGATGCAAGGGTGGTTTAAAAATGGCTATATTTGATGAATTTGAGGCTATAAAAAGGATTAAAATAGAAAGAGTAAAAAACCCAGAAAATGGCCAGAATAAAGGATTTGCAATAAAAATGCGATCGGCATGAGACTTCCATTAAAACAAGGATTGAAACGCTGGGCACGGCATCGCCGTGCCCCTACAACTAGAATCTCACCCTCACCCTATACTTAAGCCTGGCCTCTTGATCCTTTTCAACCGGAATGTCAAACTGCACAGTATGGGCCTCGATCTTTTTATACTCATGAGAGTTCTGAAGGATCTCCCAATCTCCAGGGATCGGTTCAATGACATTTACTGTTACCGGTGAATCCTTATGATTGCGGATGCTAACCTCAAAGGCCATCTCATATATGTTATCTGAGATCTTTCGCCAATCGGTCTGTCTTCTTTCAGATGCCAGATCAAAGGCCTCACCCATCTTGATCTTGATCGTCTCATCCTTGGCGGTATGGTCGATCTGATCCTCGCCTATGAACTGAAGGCTTCTGTCGGTATCTTCCTTATAGACCCGTATAGTCCCCTTGGGAAGGGGGATTCCCAGATGATTCTCCTCCTTGTTGGCAACCTCAACATAGACGCCGACCTTCTGATTTGAGACAGGCACCCCATGCCTCGATCGGTAGTAGTATTCAGCCCCGTAGTAGATAAATCTCTTTTTGACCGGAACCTTGTTTGCAGCAAGAAGGCTTACCTGCTTGGTCTGATTATCTTTAATAGTGGTTGTTCTTTGAAGACTGTAGAGGTGGTACTCAAAGAAGGCCTTCTCGCTAATTTGACTGCTGACAGACTTGGTCATCTCTTCCAGCCTTTGGATGCCGTCATAGTGTCCATACCTCTCTATAACCCTATTCACATCCCCTGCCACAAGCTTGAGCCTTGCATTGCGATAGGTGGCGCCACTCTTGTTGTCCAGGGTTACCCAGCCGGTCAGATCCATCTCGCTATCCTCATTATCCAGGGTTGCCACATAATCGGCCTTCCAATTGATCCCCTGGGTCAGGTAGGTAGCCTCGATCTTCTGGGGACGGTCGATCCGGTTCTCCAAAAGCCAGACCAGGGTGGGCCTGGGAATGAGATCCTCAGGAAGGCCAGGGAAGATAAGCCTTCCTGGATAGTCCGTAAAGATCCGATCACCCATACGATATACAACACCACCATTGGTGCTGAGGATAGTAACTGGGACTTCTACTCCATCCTTTAATACCTTGATCTCCTTGCCCACGAATTTGTCTATAAGCTTCTGTGGGGTTAACAGGTCATATTCATAATTCTGCTCAAGGACTTCAAGGTTTAAAGGATCCGTGACGGACTTTATATGTACGGTCTGGGGCATGATCTGAGCGGCAACAGCGGTAAACTTGAGATCCGTCAACCCCTTTGGTAAATGGATATGGCGAAGATCTTTCACCAGCCCTATATTGCTGTTATATACGGTGACCGAAACCTCCTCCTGATCCTCCAGGCTGCTATTGAGATCGTTATGTTTTGCAGGCTGACCTGATGCCTGACTTCCTCCTGATTGATAATAGAAACCTAGCAGCATGGCTGCCAAGGCAAAGCCTGCTATCTTTAAATATCTATTAAAATGCTTCCCCATCATACCCCCTCCTCTGTTTAATATTAAGGAATCTTACCTTCTTGATTCATTAGACAGTGGGAGGCGGAAAAAGGTTCCAAGGATTTTTAATTATTTAACCGGTTGGTC
>JACRHA010000101.1 GCA_016234185.1 Nitrospirota bacterium | reverse complement strand
CCTTTGTGACCCATGACCCTACATTTTCATGTCTGAAATTTCCAACCCTAAGTCTTTCAGCATCTGCAGGTCTTTATTTGGCTCCCTTCCGCTCCGTGTCAGGTAATTCCCTATCATCATGCCATTAGCGCCGGCCGCAAAGATCAGGGGGTGGAGGTCGCGCAGCGAGGTCATCCTCCCGCCGCAGACGCGTATCTCCTTATCCTGCATCAGGAACCTGAAGAGCGCTATAGCCTTAAGAGAGTCTGCAGGAGTTATCGGTGACACATCCTGCAGTGGGGTTCCTGCTGCAGGCATAAGGAAGTTGACGGGGACTGAGGCGACGTCCAACGCCAGCAGTGCAAATGCCAGCTCCGCCCTTTGCCCTGCAGTTTCACCCATCCCGAATATCCCGCCGCTGCATGTAGAAAGGCCGATATCCTTCGCAAGCCTGACCTGTTCAACCCTCTCTTTGTATGTATGAGTGGTACAGACATTCGGGAAGAACGATTCTGATGCCTCAAGATTATGATGTAATCGCGACAGGCCGGCCGTTTTAAGAGCTGCTATCTCTTCCCCGGTCAGGGCGCCAAGGGTTGCACACACCTCCATCCCTGCCTCCATCTTTATCCTTGCAACAGCCTCGCAGAGCTTATCAAGTTCCTTTTTGTTATTAATCCCCTTCCCGCTTGTCGCCAGACAAAACCTCTTTGCCCCCCATGACTTCGCCATCCTGGCCCCTTCTACGACACTATTTATAGGGAGGAGCGGATAGGATGCAACACCGGCAGAGGAGTATATTGATTGAGAACAAAAAGAGCAGTCTTCAGGACACCCCCCTGAGCGGGCATTGATAACGGAACAGAGTTCGATCCTGTTACCGTTAAAAGTTTGACGTATTCTGTCAGCCCATGCGAGTAAATATGACAGATGACAGTTTTCAAGTTTGAGTATAAAAATTGCCTCATCATCTGTTATCCCCTTGCCGGATAAGGCTTTCTCACCTATTACGTCTATTTTTCCGCGTGTCATTTGTTTATAAATTTATGGCATTAAAATTGCTATAAAATTGCTATTATTACATGCTATTAATTACAATTATGAATAATGTCGAATAGTATTACATGAGTTCTTAATTGTCAACATCTTATTGTTAAAAAAAGTTGACAATCAAGAAAAGGGAAGTTACTTGACATACATGAAAAAATTACGTTAAAATTAAGACAAATTGAAGACTTGTATAATTTACATCAGGGGGGGCAAATGTTTGAAAGGTTCACTGACCGCGGAAGAAAAATCATCATCTTAGCGCGTGAAGAGGCTGAGAGGCATCAGAATGATTACCTCGGCACAGAACATCTGCTTCTTGCGATCCTGAGGGATGGTGAGGGGGCGGCGCTGCTGATCTTAAAGAAGATGGGCCTCTCTCCGGAGCAGATACGCATGGAGATAGAGCGTAACCTCCCTGCCGGCGGTGTTACTATGACCTACGGGGAGATACCCTTTACCCCGCGTGTTAAGAAGGTTATAGAGTATGCCATCGAAGAGGCAAAACTTTTAGGGCATAACTTCATAAGCAGTGAACACCTCCTCCTTGGCCTTATAAGAGAGGAAGATGGCATCGGCGGCAAGATACTGAGAAGCTTAGGCGCAAATCTCCTTACAGCAAGGCAGCTTACCCTGAGCTTCCTCAAGAGGGTTCAGACAAAAGAGAAAGAGAAGAGGAGTAACACCCCGGCCATTGACGAGTTCGGTAGGGACCTTACTGCATTGGCGGCAGAAGGCCAGCTCGACCCTGTAATCGGACGTGAGGCGGAGATTGAACGGGTGCTCCAGATATTAAGCAGGAGGACGAAGAATAACCCTGTCCTTATAGGAGAGGCCGGTGTCGGCAAGACCGCTATAGTGGAGGGGCTGGCGCAGAAGATAGTAAACGTTGATGTGCCTGATAACCTGCTCAACAAAAGGGTGATCGGCCTTGACCTCGGCGCCATTGTTGCCGGGACAAAATATAGGGGGCAGTTTGAGGAACGGCTGAAGGTCATCATGAAAGAGATTACGACAGCCGGCAATATCATAATATTTATAGATGAGCTGCATACGTTAGTCGGGGCAGGCGCGGCAGAGGGTTCTATTGATGCGTCGAACATGCTGAAACCTGCCTTTGCAAGAGGTGAAATACGCTGTATAGGCGCTACGACGCTTGATGAATACCGGAAGTATATAGAAAAGGACGGTGCATTGAAGAGGAGGTTCCAGCCTGTATATGTCAATCCTCCAAACATTGAGCAGACAGTTGAGATCATAAAAGGGGTTCGTGGTAAATATGAAGAACATCATAATGTCTATATGAGTGATGAGGCGATAGAGGAGGCTGTGCGTCTTTCTGACAGATACATAACAGACAGATACCTGCCAGACAAGGCAATAGATGTGATTGATGAGGCAGGGGCAAGGGCAAAGCTCCTTGCACACTTTGTCCCTGAAAAGATCCGTGCGGTAGAGCATGAGTTAAAGAATATCATCAGAGAGAAGGATGTCGTCAGCAAGCTCCAGCAGTATGAGGCTGTTGCAAAGTTCCGGGAAGAGGAAGAGAGACTCAGGGATATCATAGATGATGCCAGGAAGGACTGGAAGAGGCAGGCAGATAAGACAAGGCCTGTAGTAGGGACGGAGGATATTGCATATATAGTGGCAAGGATGACCGGTATCCCGCTTTCAAAGCTTGAGGAAGGGGAGACCCAGAAGCTGCTGAATATCGAGATGGAGCTGCATGGGCGTGTAGTTGGTCAGGATGAGGCTATATCTGTGATTGCAAAGGCTATCAGACGTTCGAGGGCAGGACTGAAGGGGGTAAAACGTCCGATAGGCTCTTTTATATTCCTTGGCCCCACTGGTGTCGGCAAGACAGAGCTTGCAAGGGCGCTTGCCGAATATCTGTTTGACAACGAAGATGCCCTCATAAAAATAGACATGTCTGAATACATGGAGAAGTTCAGCTCTTCCAGGCTGATGGGGGCGCCTCCAGGGTATGTCGGGTATGAGGAAGGCGGGCAGCTTACAGAGAAGGTCAGGAGGAGACCATACTCGGTGGTTCTCTTTGACGAGATAGAGAAGGCGCATCAGGACATGTTTAACATACTCCTGCAGATATTTGAGGATGGATGTCTTACAGACAGCCTCGGGCGCAGGGTAGATTTCAGGAACACTATAATCATAATGACGTCCAATATCGGTGCGAGGGCTATTGACAGAGGAGCCTCCTTAGGATTCCAGAAGGCTACTGAAGAGGATCAGTACAAGAGGATGAAAGAGTCTATAACCACTGAGCTGAGGAATACGTTCAATCCCGAGTTCCTGAACCGTATTGATGAGGTTGTCATCTTCCACTCGCTGAATAAGGAACATTTGGTGGGGATTGTAGACATGCTTATAGCCGAGGTTAACGACCGTCTTGCAGTGAGCGGCATGCACCTTGAGGTTACGGAAGATGTTAAGGAGTGGCTGATCAAAGAGGGGTACCAGCCCCACTACGGTGCAAGGCCGATGAGACGTGCAATACAAAGACATATAGAAGACCTGCTTTCTGAGGAGATTATAAGGGGGAGATTCAAGGAGACAAAGCGGATAAAGGCCGTCCTAAGAGATAATAACCCCGTGTTTATAGAAGATGAGGTGCTGGCAGGGGTTTGAATACGTGAGACGTGAGACGTGAGAGGTAAGACGTGAGAAGAAGGGTGTCAAAAGGCTT
>JACRHA010000103.1 GCA_016234185.1 Nitrospirota bacterium | reverse complement strand
TCCCTATACCATTCCCTGAGGGAATAGAGCCGGGCCTCGATCCTGCCCATCTCCTCCCTTAGCGCACCGAGTTTTTGCTCTGTCTCCTTCAATCCTTTTTCTTTCAGATCAAGGTCTGATACTACAGTTGAATACCCGGACCTGGCGCTCAGGAGGCCCTCCTTTGTCGCTTCAATCTCCTTTATCCTGGCCCTAAGCACCTCTTCAGAGCCTGATATATCCGTATTAAGAAGTTCGAGCTCCCTCTCTCGCCTCTCCGTCGACCTTTCTATCTCGACTATCCGCGTCTCAAGGGCGGAGATAAGGTTCTTCTTCTCTGTCGTACTTGAGATAAGCCCCATGAGGCTTAATCTCTCTGACTCAATCTCCTCTTCTATGTCAAATAGTTTTTCATCAAGGCCAGAGAGGAGTGATTCCTTCTCTTTGAGTACGGATTCCTTTCTTATAGTCTCCTCAGAGATCCCGGCCTTCTCCCCTGAAAGCCGATCTTTTTCCCTGCCATAGGATTCGATTTCCGACCTTAACGATACTATCTCACTACCTATCCTGTCCTGCTGTTCCCGGGCATCCTTCAGCTGACTATTAAGCAGTTCAAGCCTGCTTTCTCCCTTCATGATCATATTCTCTGCTTCCCTGATCGACTCCTTTGCAGTTGTGACATCGGCCTCTTTATTGGTTAGCTCAAGCCTTGCCTCAGCTCCCCTAACATCCAGTTCCGACATGATAGAGTATAACCTTGCCTCTTCGGTCTGCAGGGCCAGACCCTCCTCTTCCATCTCCTTCCAAATCTGGCACAGTCGTCTGTACTCAACAGAATAGAGCCGCAGTTCAATATCCTTTATCTCTGCCGAGATCTTTTTATATTCCTCGGCCTTTCTTACCTGCCTATCAAGGGAGCTTATCTGCCTTTTTACCTCCTGGATGATGTCCCTCACCCTAAGTAGGTTATTGTTGGTTGACTCAAGCTTTCTTAATGCCTCTGATTTCCTTGCCTTATATTTTGTTATCCCTCCGGTCTCCTCAATAATACCCCTCCGCTCTACCGGATTAGAGGAGATGATCTTTTCTACCTCTCCCTGTTCAATTACTGTACGATGCGTCGATACCCCCATATCAATCATTAGATCTTTGATGTCTTTAAGCCTGGAATGGACCTTATTGATGATATATTCGCCTTCGCCGGACCGGTAAACCCTCCTTGTTATTGCAATCTCCCCAAAACCGGCAAAATCATTAGCTATCTCGCCATTGATATCGCCGATTGTCATTGATACTTCTGCCATTGCAGTTGGTTTTTTGAATTCGGTCCCGTTAAATATGAGGTCCTCCATCTTCTCTCCCCTCAAGGCCTTGCTGCTCTGCTCTCCAAGCACCCAGAGCATTGCATCGGCAATATTCGATTTCCCGCATCCATTAGGACCAACAAGGGCAGTTATACCTGGCTGAAATGAGATCTGTGTTTTATCAGAGAAGGATTTAAAACCCAAAAGCTCCAATCGTTTAAGATACATATATCCCCTCCAAAATACCTCCAGTTTAAATTAATCTAACCTTTTATCATATTTTTTTTTGAAAGTAAAGATAAAAATACAATTAGGAGTAAATAAGAATTTATGAGACACTATATATTGTATTTATGAATTAATGGGTTAAAGCCAGGTTTATATACTAAAGGCCTTTCCTGGTAACTACTCAATTGGTGCAAACCAGGCCCGAAACCCTGCATGTATAACAGGCATGTGACTCCATAATGTAAGCGCCAAGACCATCTCTTAAGCTCGATCCGAGGCGGGCCTTAGGATCGTCAATAAGTATCGGACAGACAAAGACCCCCTCGCTTGTTACTATCCTGCTATGCGAACATTGAAGATTGGTCATCGAAAAGCTAACAAAACATCTTTCCGTCACCCGCTCATCATCTCTGTATGGTCTGGCAGTATCAGCGCCCCTTCCCAGGTATAGGACAGGAAGGATCTTGAGCCTGGATGCCGCTATGCCGAGTGAGGAGATCAATTCGCTAAACCCTGATTCGAACTCCTCCTCCCTGTCATCGTCCCACCACCTTGTTGCTGTTATTATCGGATCAAATCCAGATGCAACCAGGTTCTTAATGCCGTTCTTTGCCCTGGCAAAGGAACCTGGCCCCCGGATCAGGTCATTTTCCCTTTCATTAAATGACTCAAGGCTTACCCTGAACTCAAGCTTATTCCTTGATGCACGCTGTATAGCCGCAATCCGTTTAGAGGTTCTTTCGGAAATCAAGGTGCCGTTGGTAAGTATGGTTGTGGGTAATCTATCAAGCATCCAGCTTACAATATCGAATATATCCGGATGGAGAAGGGGCTCCCCACCTGTAAGATAAAACTCCTTTACACCCAGTTCTAATGCCTCATCAAGCAGACCGTAAACATGCTCCTTCGACATCATCTTATGCCTTCTGACTTCAGGGCCGCAGCCTATAAAACAGTGGGTGCATCTAAGATTACACACCGTGCCTGAGATCTGAAACCATAACAGATCCAGCCTCTCAAGGGCAACCTTCGGAATGGCCATTTATCTATTACCTTTAAAATATGAACATAATTTTATATTTTAAGGACTGGGTTTAGGGTATGTCAAATATTTTCTTGTGGGAATATTCCGAAGACATTGTTATTTAACGTCCATCATAGGCCGCTTGACGAGTCTGAACATGGCTGATAATATCAATCTCGGTCTAATAAATCCTTGAGGAATAATAATCATGAAAGAGTTGCTTGCGCAGGAAGGCTTCCTTGCAAGATATTCGACGCTTGGGGCTGATCTTAGTTTTCTCCTCTCCATCCTCTTCACCGTCCTTTTTCTTAAGGCCTGGTCATGGGCCAAAAAACACAAGGGCAATAGCCACCATTGGCTCATCCTGGCCGCTATGGTAACCATGGTTTCCTACTTCGTATTCTACTACCTTACAAGGAGACTCGGCGTCCTTGCAATAGAGGGGAGGGAGGGGTTCGGGGGTCCTGACTGGGTCTATTATTTTATATTCTCTCCTATACTTACACTGCATATCTTTGCGGTAAGCATCGGTCTTGTCATGGCTTTCTATATGATAACCTTAGGCTTCAGGGCAGCATTTATAACAAATGGGAGGAGGGTTTTAAGAGGAGGGGAGCTTAAGATTGGCAAAAAAGGATTCCTCATTGTATCCCTTGGAGGACTTGCGCTCTTTTTGATTATTGCCCTGATCAGATGCAATACAATAAGGTGCGCCAGCATCTATATCTCTTTCTATATTACCCTCCTGGTTGTGATCGGAATAGAAAAGATCATCGAGAGGTTTCTGCTTGATGGGAGCAGGAGGCACAGGCTCATAGGTAGGTTTACCATGCTCCTCTACCTTACAGCGCTTATCACAACAACGTCAACCTATCTGCTCCTGTATACAATATACCCACCGTCTATTCCTAAGTAGGGACCTGGTTGCCTGAAGCCCATGTAGCGACATGAGAAGGTTTTTGGTAACAGATCTCGGCGAAGTGGAAGATAAGCGATTTCAGCTGTCTGAGCCCGGAGGGCGAGTTCTGAAATCGCCTGAAACGAGCCATAGATCTGTCAAAAATATTCTCTAAAAAAGCGAAGGGGTTGCAGGCAACAGAAAGAGATGGATATAGTTTAAACTAGGGGATCATAACCCCCCGGGTGGAAGGGGTGACATTTCAGTATCCTTAATAATGCAAGCCATGAACCGCGAAGTGGACCATACCTTCCAATTGCCTCTATGGCATAATTTGAGCAGGTAGGCATGAACCTGCACGCGGGCGGAAGAAATGGTGAGATGTTCCTCCTGTATAACCCTATCAATCTTATTAAGAACCTGCCCATATATATCTATTTAAAGGGGCTTGCGTCGCCCCCTCCACAGGCAAAGCCTGTGGAACCTCCCCTTCTCGCTCGCGTTGTTCGCTAGGTAGATACCCACGGGCTTGCCCGTGGGTATCTATGGTATCGCCGGTCAGATAGTAAATCCTTCTTTTGCAATAAGGTTTTTAAATATCTCCTTTATTGCATGAAAGCCGATCGTCTTGATCTCCTTTTTAGGGAATGCGAGGATGTCTATCCCGCCAACCATCCCCTTTCTCTCTTCCCGCAGGATCTCGCGAAAGACCCTTTTGATATAGTTTCTCTCATGGGCCTTTCCATATTTCTTTCCTGCAATTATAGCAAAGCGACTATATTCGTAGGGATTTTTTAAATAGGTAAGGTTAAAATACCTGCCATTGATCCTCTTCCCCTCCCTGAAGATCAGGTTGATGTCATAACTGCTCCTGATCCTGACGACCTTCCAGGGAGGTAGGCGTAAATCTCTTTCCAAATCTTAGACGGTGAGTCTCTTTCTGCCCTTCTGCCGCCTCCTTTTTAAGACAAGCCTCCCGTTCTTTGTGCTCATCCTCTCCAGGAAGCCGTGGGTCCTCTTCCGCCTCAGGTTGCTAGGTTGCCGGTATGTGATAGACATATGAAATCTCCTTTATTCCTTTTTTTAGGAGATCATATTACAAAGTTATAATCTCGTTTGTCAAGAGGTTGTACTCGTTCTGTCATCTAAAAATTAAAAGTGCACTGGTTTAAAGTTTAAAAGTGCACTATCCACACATAGGCACACACATAGGGGTCAAGTCTTGAAATATAATAAAACGAAATATAATAAAACGTATGATATGGTGTGTTTATGGCAAGGGCCTTAAGAATAGAATATCCTGATGCAGTTTATCACATCACCTCACGGGGCAATGCGCGAAACGACATATTCACTGACGATCAGGACAGAGAGAATTTT
>JACRHA010000012.1 GCA_016234185.1 Nitrospirota bacterium | reverse complement strand
GCTTATATTTATAATAACATACAGATTAACACAAATCAAGCATAAAATGATATGGCTTAAAGAAAAATGAAAATCAGGAATTTATCAACCACTGTACTGGACAGGAAATGTCGCTTCTTTTCTCTACTGTCTGAATTGCAGCTTCTCCCAATCATCGATCTCAGGCGTGAAATAGACCACCCTTGTCTTCTTATATTCCTTTGCGCTATAAAGGGCGGACCTCTCCCTGATGCCCGTCTCATCAGACATCCTTGCCAGAATCTCTTCACAATCCTCAACCGTACGGCCATGGACCATGGTAAATATATTATATGGCCAATCCGGATATGATGGGCGCTGATAACAGTGGCTCACTGCAGAAAAGGCCGCCATCCTTCTGCCCGTCTCCTCAATATCCGCCTCCGGTACTGCCCAGACACCCATTGCATTGGCCCTGAAACCGGCCCTCCTGTGGTGCAGGACTGCTGCAAAGCGCCTCATCCTGCCATCAGCCATAAACCCCCTTGCATAATCCAGTAATGTCGGTGTATCAACGCCTGCCTCCCCAGCCGGCAGATCAAAGGGGCTTGGGGTGACCGGAATGTCCTTCTGAAGAACCCTTATAGCTGAGATCTCCTTATCTGTAAGTTCGGCGCACGGATTTCCCTCCGGTCTCCTGCCATATATACCATCGGAAGATCTCGAATTTAGATCTTCCTCTCCTGACATATCAAACCTGACGCCTATCTTAAAGAGCCTCAGGGTCGGAAGGAGCCGCATCTCCTCTGCCCCTGACTTATCCCTTAATATCCCTATCGTCCCCTCAAGCCCAAACCTGCTTTTTGGCGGTACAGCTATGGTAAACCAGAGATTATATTTATTATTCCTTAAATAATTATGGCTTACGCCAGGGTGCTGATTTATTATCGAGGCCGCATTATCAACCTCTGACGGATCAATCTTTGCCGCCACGAGACTTGATTTATATCCCAGGGCCTGCGTATCAAATATGGCGCTTATCTGCCTTATAATCCTCTCATCCTTCAGCCTGGTTATCCTTTCGATTACCTCGGTCTCGCTTGTATCGAGCCTTTCTGCTATCTCCCTAAACGGCCTTTCTGATAAAGGAAATTCCGACTGGAGGATATTTAACAATCTCCTGTCTACCTGATCTATCAGGATATCACCAACACTGTTACCGGACATCATCCCCTCTCACCTACCGCCCTGGCCCTTGACATCACATCCGGATCTATAACATCTATATGGTTCGAGGATGCAAATTCCTCTATCCTCCCTGCAACCTTCTTTCTCACAAAAAAGGGGACCTTCTTAAGTTGTGTTTTTGCCTCATCCGACCAGGTCATCCTTAACCCAGGGAGCTCTTCTTCTGCCTCCTGATGGAGTTGATGTACCTCGTGGAGAGCGGCCTGACCCTTAGGCTCAAAGCTGCAGAATGGCTCCTCGGATAGATAATCGCCGGTCACCGCATACGCCCTGGCCCTGCAGCCCTCGCATATATGTTTATATTCGCAGATACCGCACTTGCCTGTCAGGAGCCCCGGGTCCCTGAGGTTCGCAAAGAGCTTGGAATCACGCCATATTGCCTCGAAAGGCGTAGTCCTGACATTCCCTGCTGTAACAGGGAGATATCCGCATGGGTAGACATCCCCCTTGTTTGAGATAAAACAGATCCCCGTGCCGGCAAGACACCCCTTTGTCATGGCCGACAGCCCGGATGCATTATGCGCCTTTCCATCGCCCATTATCCCTTCGCAGGTAATAGTGTCCACGTGACCTGCCTTAAGTCTTGTCCCGGGCGCGACAAAGGGCTGCGGCTTTATTCCGCCCTTCTTTTCTTCCAATATTCTCTGGGCCCTTACCCTGAAATAGTGTGGCGCACAGGTCGCTTTAAGATCAATCATGACATCCTTTGACCTGTCGTAGAACCAGTTTAGGATCGCCTCATATTCATCGGCAGGGACCATCTGGTCCTCGGCAATATCAACACCGCAACCGACAGGCACAAGCAGGAAGGTATGGAGGGCATCCACGCCAAGCCTCAGGGCAAGATCAAGTATCTCAGGCAGTTCCTTATAATTATGTTTAGCAATGGTGGTATTGATCTGGAGGGACATGCCGAGTTCCTTCAGGTTTGAAAAACCCCTCATCGCCTCATCGAAAGAGCCGGGGATCTTTCTAAAATCATCGTGGGTGCCAGCCTTTCCGCCATCTATGCTTATAGACACCCTCTTGATCCCTGAATCGACTATCTTTTTTGCTATCTCCTTTGTAACCATGGTCCCGTTTGTTGCAAGGACCATCCTTAAACCCTTTTCTGTGCCATAGCTTGCGATATCAAAGATATCCTTCCTGTAGAGGGGTTCGCCTCCAGAGAGGACGATGATAGGCCTTGAAAATGACCTTATCTGGTCAAGCAGATCAAACCCTTCCCTGGTCGACAGATCATCCGGTGACATATGATCTAACGCAGTGGCCCTGCAATGAATGCACCTGAGATTACATCCCTTCGTCGTCTCCCAGAAGACGAGCCTTGGAAGATATTCCTTTTCGACAATCATTATTAGTTATTATAATTTCGCATCTAATTCATTGTCAATCAAAAATCTCATTTCTATAACCTAAAATTGATTATTCAAAATCCTATATTGTATAATATCGTCATGCAGCAGAGGGCAGGAAAAAGGGGTGATTTTGAGTCCTTCAAGGCGTCAGTCCTTTTCTGTCCAAAGTGCAGGATCGCAACACCTGCCAGGGAAAAGCTCCTCCTTATCCTTCCTGATTCGAGCCTTTACGACTACCTCTGTACATATTGCGGCACATCCACCGGAAGCAGGACTGAAAAGGCGCTCAAGGATATCAGGATATATATCCCATAGGGATATACCGCCAGATCTTAAGACAATAATCTATTGCAAGAAATCCGGATTGCCGGCAGACAAAAGAATGGATCAGATCACCATGTCCAAAAATTGATCTGTAAGCCTTTTTACGCCCTTCATAAGGTCCTGATAATTTATATCTCCCCTCAGCACCTGATAGTATAATTCTATGATCTCATCATACTCCTGGGTCGCCTTGAACCAGAGCTTGGGGAAGGAGTATATGAAGTATGAGAGCCTTGCGGCAATCGCCAGTTCAGGGTATATCTCGGACCTGACACGCTCATCATATA
Organism: Nitrospirota bacterium; assembly: GCA_016234185.1. Taxonomy (GTDB): domain Bacteria; phylum Nitrospirota; class Nitrospiria; order JACRHA01; family JACRHA01; genus JACRHA01. The sequence continues at coordinate 16,070 of JACRHA010000012.1, read as the reverse complement.
AAGAGAGGTCAGGCCGGTTCTTGCCAAGGGCCTCGACTATGGAAGAGGAGGCAAGCTGGCCGCTCCAGACCGCATAATAGATCCCCTCGCCGAAGAAGGGGTCAACAAGATTTGCGGCGTCTCCTGCAATGAGGATCCTGCCCTTTGAAACCCTGGAACCAGGAGGATGAAAGACCGGGATCGGATATCCCTTCGGTTTAGGCAGATCCAGCCCCTTCACGATATCATTTTCTTTCTGAAATTTATTGAAGTGCCCCGGAAGATCGACTTTTCCCTTAAACCCTGCCATCCCCACAGAGAGGGTATCCCTTTTTGGGAAGATCCATATATAACCACCCGGAATGCCGCCGAAGTCGATCAGGACCTTATCGCCGATTCCATCCAGGGTCTTTTGGTCCACCTCCACATTGCTCTCTATGGCCGGAACCGCCTTTCCCACTCTTCTCCGCCCGATCTGCTTCGACACCATGCCATTTGCGCCATCCGCCCCAACAAGCACCCTGCCCCTGTAACGGGCACTGGTGGTTTCAACCTCTACATGGTCGTCAGTCTCTCTGACGGCAACTATCTTCTCCTCCTCCCTGACTTCCACCCCTGCCTTCCTCGCCTTGTCAACAAGGTGAAGATCAAACCTGCTTCTTGTTACCAGGTAAGCTATGGGACTCGGTGAGAATACTACCAGGTCTTCCTTCCCCTGATAGGTAAAGTGAATGCCCATGACCTTCTTTTCTATCAGGCCGTGAAAATCGTTGGAGAGGATCTTGTCTATCCTTGTGGAGAGTCCGCCTGCACATGTCTTGTATCTTGGGTGCAGGCTCTTATCGATCCCAAGAACAGCCAGTCCTCTGCGGCCGGCCTCATAGGCAGCCGTTGCACCGGCTGGGCCGAGACCTGCTACTATTACATCATAAATCATGTGGAGATTATAAGGTGAGACAGAAATGTTGTCAATTAGCTAATCTCCGGTATTTTTGATCAGCGTGCTCAGCACTTGGAGTTAGGCAGGGATTTCGCCTTGTAGTCACCAATCCGCAGGCGGATCCCCATCCTCCCATTCCCGCTCCCTACGGTACTTGATATAGTAGTTGATGATGAAGTCCAACTCCTCACACAGGCGCGCCCTTGTTTTTCTCAATACCCCGTAAAATGGCATGAGTAAGTTTAAAAATTGTTATCTTTTAAAACTCCTAAGGTCAAAATACATTAGGCGAGTGGCATCTTTTTCATCTTTTACAGTTAAAAAATCGAAACTATTTTTCCGGTAGAATCCTAAAATCTCAGGTTCGTTATATGCGTCAACTGTTATGAATCTACAACCAGTTTTATTATTATTTGTAAAGAAGCCCTTTATGAAATCTAACATCTCAGATCCCACCTTTTTCCGTTTGTATCTTGTATTCACTCCAAGTCGCCCTACTTTTACCGCTGGAAAATCGTTATATCTTTTTTCATTTGGAATAGGCCTGGAAAGGCGATTAAAAGTGGTTTTATCTGCATCAGACTGACTAATTCTATCATTTAGGACAGTAAAAAGCCCGCTACCTCAGTAGTATCTTCAAAAACATATGTTACAGCTAGAAGTTGATCGGTATAGTTGATAGATTCATTCTGGAAAAAATCGTTTAGATCGGGATCTTCACAATCAAAGGACTTAAGGTCTTGGATATCATTTATTCGTTTAAATGTAAATTGCTCTATCAATGGTCAGCATTATACCTTTTCTTTGGCCTTTTTCATAACCTTTCTATAAATGGACATAGCCCTGTTATAATCGGCATCAGATATCTTATGCTTACCTTCTTCTACTTCTTTGGCTTTCTTAAAGAATTTTTCTGCATCTTTACCACTTAAGGCAGGGGTAGGCTTAATGGGTAGCGCCATTTTTTCCTCCTTTCCTTGTTTGATGGAATTTCATTTATGATGGCAGACCTAATTTTTTTTGTCAATATTTCTTTGTTTAGGAAGGGAAGGATAGCATTGTCAAAAGAAAAATGAATGACTTTAAGTCAGTGGCCTGAGATTAAATTGGGTTTTTATATCAAATGGGTACCCCTTATTCACCCAGAGAGCCATCTGTAATATGTCGAAAATAGGAAAAGCTTGTTTGATGAGCTCATTAACTTACGGTGTCCAGGCACGAATCTCTAGTGGCCTAGGTGAGCCTGGAAGACGGGTAATGGCAATGCCTGCCGGCAATTGGGAGAGGCGCTGTGTTCAATATTTCCACCTAAAACAGCCTCAAGCATCCTTGGCCTCTCTACAGCACATGCAAAAACAATAGTCAATCCCATCTCTTTTGCAAAGTTATATTTTGGTTGATCAAAATCATCAGGAGACTGCGACATGAGGATAACAGACACCCCTTTTGATGCTGCCTCCCGAACCAGCTTTTCTAGTGTAGGTTGTTTACACGGCAAATAGTTATGCGCCTCATCTATCGCAATAATTAATCGCATTTGGCGATTTTTATGCTCATCCAATGGGGCATCAGGCATCTCCATGATTTCAGTATAAATCCGATCAAGGGTTAAAAAACGGCTATTTTCCTAAGACTCTCAGGGAGATGGTGCAAATCAATTATATGATTTGTCTCTAACAAATTATGCCTTTCTCCTTCTATTGCCCGCCTGAATAATGGAAAATCTGCAAAATCTCTCAATGTGGCTAGCAGTGAATCTGGCGGTTTATCCTCATCCTGATAAATCTCCTCTCCGATTGCTAATAGACTACTAATATCTGGTGCTGTCCCGGTATATTGCCTAGCCTGCTCGTATGCCTCCCTGATTAAGTGCAGACATGTATCAGATTGCTTGGCTCCGAGGCGAACGACTGATTTAATCCCGTGAAAACGGGAATCTAGAAAAAGGAGAATACTGGATTCCGCATCAAGTGCGGAATGACAGTGTTTTTTATTACTCAACACCTTGGAGGGCTTGATCAAGATCATCAACCAGGTCGGTTATATCTTCTATCCCCACAGAGATCCTTATTAAAGAATCTGAAATACCTATCTTCTCTCTGTCTTTTTTTGGTATGGAGGCATGGGTCATCATGGCCGGATGTTCGATCAATGATTCAACACCGCCCAGACTTTCTGCCAATGAAAAGATTTTAAGCCCCTCAAGAAATCTCCTGGCCTCTTTAAGGCCGCCAACGATCTCAAAGGAAATCATCCCTCCTGATCCTGACATCTGTCTTTTGGCCAGTTCGTACTGGGGATGGCTCTCTAAGCCGGGATAGTATACCCTTTTTACGTTTGGTTGTGACTCAAGGTACCTTGCAATCTCTATTGCATTTTTTGTATGCCTCTCCATTCTTAACGCAAGTGTCTTTATCCCCCTTAGGACCAGAAATGAATCAAATGGGGATAAGATCGCACCGATGGCATTCTGGTTGAATTTGAGCTTGTCGTAGATCTCATCATCAGAAAGCATGATTGCCCCACCAACAGAATCGCTGTGACCATTTAAGTATTTTGTCGTGCTGTGGACCACCATATCAATACCTAACTCAAGGGGCCTCTGGAAAAATGGACTCATAAAGGTATTATCAACTGCGGTCAGGATATTCCACTCCCTTGCGATCTCTGCGATTGCCTTGAGATCGCAGAGTTTCATTAGGGGATTGGTCGGGGTCTCAAGCCATATAAGCCGCGTATTTTCTTTTATTGCCCCCTTTATATTCCCCGTATCCCTTGCATCCACATAGCTAAATTCAATATTGAAATTTCTGCTGAAGAGGGTATTGAATAGCCTTTTTGTTCCGGAATAGAGGTCATCAAAGGCTATCACATGGTCTCCGGATTTCAGGAGAGTAGAGCAGAGTACCGTCTCAGCAGCAAGGCCCGATGAAAAGGCCAACCCGAACCCGGCATTCTCAAGTGAGGCGAGTCTTTTTTCCAGGGCGCCTCTTGTCGGGTTTCCTGTCCTTGAATATTCATAGCCGCCGGTAGGTTTATCAACCTTGGCCCTGGCAAATGTAGATGAGAGGTGGATAGGGATGACCACATCACCTGATCCATCCTCTTTTAATTTAGGTTCCTCGCCAACATGAATCGCCTTTGTCTCAAACTTCATAGACTCTCCTAAGGTGGTTTTTACATGCTTTATTATATCATGAGAAAGATATGTCATTGTATTCCATCCTGCAGTGCATGCAATGCGGTTGCTATCGTGCACGAGCTTTCAGCGTAGCTCAGGGTTAGCAGTCCTTGTCCTGACAGACACAGCTTTCAAATTACTATCCCGGAAGTCGATCTTTTGCAAGGTAATAGTGGAAGATCAACAAAGAAATGTGGGAAATGTCACCCTAGCGCCGGAAAGCTTGAACAGTTAAAAATAGGAGCTTGAAATTGTGTAATGTGTACGACCCTTCTTACCGACTTCTTAAGGGATATTGGGATGTCCCTCATTTCTTACGGGGCCTGGAAGGCGACAGAAGAATAGCAACGCGATAGATGAAAAGGAAGAAGGAGAAATAATATCAAGGATTAGGGGCTGACCCCATTTATGGGCCCAAGTGTATCCTTTTGTGCATATGATGTATCCGATCGGATAACATATTAGGGTTAAGATGATTAGGTTTCTAAGGGGTATATTTATCTCAAACATTGCGGGAGAAGGCTTGGAAAAGGGACGTATCTTTATGGCATATTTCTTGTATCTAACGGCAGTGTATATGGCATGCTATATCGGTGTTAGGGAGGAAGGAGGTGTTATCAAAGAAGGCTGTTATTTATCTATGTCATATGTCATAGATCAAGTGGTAGGACATTAAGAGAGATTGGAGGGCATTTTGGTATAGGAGAACCAGCCGCATCACAGATAAGTAGACGGTTTAGTGTGCTATTGGACAAGGAAAGGATAAGAAGCTGAATAAAAAGATAAGTTATATTTGAGATAGACTGAAGGTTGTATAATGGGAAGACCTAGCTCCCATTGTTTGTGTTTGTTGTTTCTGCTTGATTTTCAGGTTTTGTTCTGGCAAAGGAAAGAAAGTGCCTAATAATTGTTAGGCTATACGTCTGGGAAGATCGAGACGCAGGTATCAACCGTTCAATGGAGGTAAATATATTTTCCGATCCAATAAACACAAGTATCAAAGATCCTCACTCACTTCGTAAGCCCAACTTGAGGAGAGTTTATATCCGACCTGTCTGGCTTTTGAGTGTGTCCCGACGAATCGTAACTTCATTAGTTTCATCGACCCTGATTCTGATGGCGATCCCGTTCATTTTGACAAACACCGTACAAGCCTTTGTGCCGACCAATTTGAAGGCGGCATTATTAACTAATCCTTTCGACGGAACTCACCAAAGCATTACGCAGGAAGCCATTAAGGAACTAGACGCAGAATTTTTCGGTTTGACCAATCTCTCGAAGCCAATGAAAAAGGCCATTGAGCAGATTGTCGATGCCAACGCAGAGGTGGACCAGGACCAGAGTTCCTCGGCCAAGCATTTCGACGGAGAGAGCCTCCCGGAGGGGCAAGCCCTCACGCTCGGTCTACTACAAGGTGTGCAAGATGCCCTTGCTGCTGATAACGCACAAGGGGCTCGTAGTGCTCTGGGGAAGGCGCTTCATACCATCCAGGATTTCTATTCACATAGTAACTGGGTTGAATTGGGTAACACCTCCCCCAACCCTGCTTTGGGTAGACCCGGAAATTTTCTAAACCGACTTTCCGCGGATATCGCGACCTGTGAAGACAGTGACCTGATTACCAGTGAACTTACCAGTGGTTATTATGGTGGTGAGGATAGGGTCAAACCAAATCCAAGCAAGTGCAGTCATGGTGGTCCGGTGGACACATCCACATTTCTTAGTGGTATCAATAAAGACAGTACAGTTCTTCTTGTTTCCCCACACGCCAGCCAGCACGGTATTGCTGCATCAACCGCGAAAGAAGCGACCAAGCAATTTATTCGCGATATTAAAACTATGGTTACCCACAGGCAGATTGCACTCCTACTCGGAGTTGGTCCCACCCTGGCAATTTCTATGGATACGACCGGCAGCATGGGGTCCATTATCGCAGGTGTCAAGCAACAGGCAATCCAAATCGTGAACAGTCGTCTGGGCACAGACGAAGAACCTTCCAAATATGTATTAGCCCCCTTTAACGATCCGGGTGTTGGGCCGACAACGGTCACTGGAGACGCTGATACGTTCAAGAGCGCCATTGGCGCATTATTCGCCAGTGGAGGCGGTGACTGCCCAGAGTTTTCAATGAGCGGGATCTTGCAGGGAATATCCGCCTCGGATAAGGGTGGTGACCTATTCATGTTTACAGATGCGAGTTCGAAAGACAGCGGGCTGGCAGGCACGGTCAGCAGTCTCGCCATTTCTAAGGACATCAAGGTCTATCCTATTATCTTCGGAAGTTGCTCTCCGATTGATCCGGCGTACATTCGCATAGCGAACGATTCCGGTGGACAACTCTTCTTCCTCTCTAGATCTGAGGCAAGTAATATCACCAATCTGGCGGACTTTATCGTCCGGTCCAATGTGGTTAATCTGCTCTCTATCGGAGATTCTTTGATAGGAGTCGAAAAAACCTACACAGTTCCAGTGGACTCAACGATGAGCAAAGCCACCTTCAGCGTCAGCGGTACAATATCTGTGGTCTTACAGCGCCCGGACGGCTCAACGGTTCAACCAACGGATGCTGGAGTAAGTTCGGTGTCCTTGAGTAGCGGAGTCATTTACTCCATAGATATACCTGCAATGGGTAACTGGAGTATAACAGTGAACGGTTTCGGCAGTTTTTCCTTGGCTGTTTCAGGTGAAAGCACACTAGACATGGCCTCTTTTAGATTCGTGGAGATCGGAGGGCGACCGGGTCATGAGGGTTTCTTCCCGATTCCTGGGCTGCCTGAAGCCGGTAGTACAAGCACTGCGAATGCGATCATGGACGGAGACTTCACTACCGCTCAATTTGAATTGCGGACGAAGGCGGGCGACGTGCTTCAGACCCTGAGCATGAACCGTGGATCAGGCGTCACCTCACAGGATTTCTCCGGAAATGTAGCCTTGCCCAATATATCATTTCTGGTATATGCCAAAGGAACCGATGTTAATGGCAAAGATTATCAGAGGACTCTGCCGGGAATCATCAAGCCTCAGACAGTCAAGATCATCGCGCCACTGAGCCAAGATTTACGACCAGGTCATCAGACGAACTATACCTTTACAGCCAAGAATCTGGGAGCAACTGATACATTCACTTTCTCCGGTTCCGATGACAGAGGATTCCTCACAAGCGTCAGTCCGACAACATTCACTCTCAACACGAATGAGATGAGGGATGTTATCGTTCAGTTACAGCCTCCCATCAATGCGCTGCCAGGCACCTCGGACACGCTGACAGTCACTGTTCACGGCACGACCACAGATGCTAACAATTTTGCCGTCGTCACCAGTACTGTGGCTACAGGCAATAACCCGCCCGATTCCAGTCAGGCTCTTCCGAGCGTGAGCATACTCTGGCCTGCCAATCACAAGATAGTGACAGTATCTATTCTGGGTGTCACTGATCCAGACAATGATCCGGTTAGTATCGCAATTGACCGAATCATACAAGATGAGCCAACCAATGGACTGGGAGATGGCGATACTTGTCCAGATGCCCTGGGGACAGGAACAGGGGCAGCGCTGTTGCGCGCTGAGCGGCGTGGAACTGGTAACGGTCGCGTCTACACAGTCTTCTTCACAGCAACCGATGGAAAAGGTGGTAGCAGTCAGGGCAGTGTCGTCGTTTCAGTGCCGCACGATCAAGGCAACAATGCCGTTGATGATGGCCCCTCAGTAGATTCAACGGTATGTCAGCCGTAACTCGTTGCTGACAATTGGAAGGGAGGCCCGGGATTTGCTTAACTTGGACTTCCCTTCCAATAAAGAATAACAGGGTGGGACCAGTAAATTGCGGTAACCGTAGGGGGTTGTCAGATGAAAATGTCTCTTGTTTTGATCGTCGTGCTATTGCTGACAGGAATAATCTTCTTGCTTCAGCCGGTCTGTGTCCCTCTTTCGGAAGAAGATTTAAAATCTTTCAACGTTCCGATTGAGCAGCGGACTGATCGAGACTTATATCTAAAAGTCTTTCAAAAGAAGGACGGTCAGTGGTATCAATGTAAAACGCGTATATCGCGTTACTTCTTTTTCTAAAATCGTGGGCATTCCGCGGACACCATACTTCATTACCGCGAATCGGGGTCGAATGTTGTTAGCTAACGGCACACCACGGTATTGGGATAAAATAAAAAGGGATTAGGGGACGTTGTTACCTGACACGCAACATGATGACAAATTGTCCAGGTTGCAATAGAATCGCCCATGCCAAGACAAGCGCGATTGAACGTACCTGGCGCCCTGCATCACATCGCTGAAAAGAATCGAACGTATTTATAATATGCGTCTTGGGTAACAACGTCCCATTTGTCTACTTAGACTCTCCTAAAGTGGTTTTTGCATGCTTTATTATACCATGAGTAATATATCCTTCCTGATTTGTATGTCATAAATCAATTAGAAGTCGGGAAGGGATTTAAGGACAAATAAAGTTAAAAATTATGGATATACAGGCAGGTTGTTATTCATCACCAGAGTCCAATTCCAAGCTCTTGATCTGTGGCAGAGACGAACCAATGATCCCCTGGATGTCGCCATACATCCCGGCAGTATTCTGAACTATCCTCTGGATCTGTTTGTCCCGCTTTGCCCAAATCTTTTCCATCGCCTGCCTTTCGGTATCTAAATCTTTCTTCATTGAGGCGAAAGACTCAACGATGGCCTGAATCCGCTTCCTAAATTCTTCTCCTGACAGATAACGGAGGATATCATCAGATCCAATTTCCTTAGCCTCACCTTTGGCCTGCCCGGAACACTTCTCTAACTCTCCTTTTAATTCCTCTATCCGGACATGCATATCAGCAAGCTCTCTGTCCTTTTCAAGGACTCTTAGTTGATGCTCCTCAGCAACCCTGGATTCTACCACATCCCGGATCTTATTCCGCTCTTCATCAATAGTTCGTGAGGCTTCAAGTCGTAATCTCATTCCTCTCTCTTCAAGTTCCTGCATCTGTTTTCTAAGAATTAGCTCCTCTGCCCTGGCTTTTTCCAGTAGAATTGACCTCTCCTCAAGCTGCACCTTTAGGTCTCTTATTTCAGCAGCAACCAATCCTTCTGCTTGTTTTCTGGCCTGCTTTTCAAGCTCGGTCCGGTTTTTTGCCAGTTTTCCTTCGAATTCTTTCTCTTTTTGTGTGGACTCGGTCTCAAACGCCTTGCGGAGTTTTTCCACGGCTTTTTGAGTAGATGGCGCGGTTGTTTGTGTCTGCGTTCCACAGTTTGGGCAAGTTATATATTGTTCTGACATTGGATAACTCCCTTTCTTCGCTTTTGATCTGCTACGAAACCCTTGACCTTAAATAAACCCTTTCTCCCTCATCCACTCATCATTGAAGACCTTGCTTATATAATTTCGGCCTGTATCAGGCAGTATTACTACAACTACCTTATTATCAGGAAGCGTTTCGCTGACCTTGAGAGCGGCATAGACCGCGGCACCGGCTGATCCCCCTGCAAAGATACCCTCCTCCCTTACAAGCCTCCTTGTCATCAAAAAAGAATCTCTATCAGAGACCTGAATCATCTCATCAATCACGTCAAAATTCATGCATTTGCAGAGCATATCCTCGCCGATCCCCTCTACCATATATACCTTAGGCTCGCACATCTTTTTATATTTAAACCAGTCATGATAGATAGACCCTATCGGGTCAACGCCTATTGTCTTTATCTCCGGGTTTTTCTCTTTTAAGAATCTACTGACACCAGAGATGGTGCCGCCAGTACCGGCCCCTGTCACAAAGAAGTCGATCCTCCCTCCTGTCTGCTCCCATATCTCTGGGCCTGTTGTGGCATAATGGGCATCTACGTTACCCTTGTTATGATACTGATTCACGTAGTAGGAATTAGGCCTTTCTTTTGCTATCCTCTTGGCTGTTTCATAATAGCTCTGAGGTGAATCAGGCGGGACATTAGTGGGGCAGATTACTACCTCGGCGCCAAAGGCCTTAAGGAGATTGATCTTCTCGCTACTCATCTTGTCAGGGATAGTGAATACCGCCTTATATCCTTTAACCGCTGCATATAGGGCGAGGCCGACGCCCGTATTGCCTGATGTATTTTCTACGATAACCCCTCCCGGTTTTAGATATCCCTTCTTTACGGCCTCCTCCACCATATATACGGCCATCCGATCCTTTATGCTTCCGCCAGGGTTTAAGAACTCAAGCTTTGCAAGCATCAGTGGTTTAATACCCTTTGTGATATTCCGCAATTGTACCAAAGGGGTATTGCCGATGGTCTCAAGGATGTTGTTGTAGTATTTCATACCTAAAATCTCCACGTATCATTGAGCCATAGGCGATAACCTTCAATATCCTCCTGTCAGGGGATAACTTTTTTGATATCCCTTGTAAGATATCCCTTTCCTTCTTAAACATAGAAAAATAATACCATAAAAATTTGGGTATTAGAAGTATGCTGCTCTCCTTCGATTCGTTGGCCGGTGTTGTCACAGGGGCATTGTAGTATTTCCGTGGAAAGGAGTAAAAGGAATAGATGATGCTTTGCGTTGACCACGACGTCAGCGTGGCCCTTATTACATGGGCTGAGTGAAAAACTGGTTCAATTAGTGCAAACAACCCGATTTTGTTTGACATGCCTGGGTCAAAACCTATATCCTTATAAGAAAAAAATAATAGAATCGGTTATAAGATCAAGACCCGTTCCAGCCACAAAGAACCGGCAAACCACGATAAATTTTTACTTTAACTCTGGTAGATTAGACTACTTCCGAATGGAAGACAAAGATATAATTATGATATAGTAAGGGACAGGGACAGCAGATATATCGGAAGGAAAAACGAGCAAGAAATGGATTGCCTGAAGGGGAATAATTTAGAAGAATTGACCACTAAAGAGATCTGCCTGCTTGTCAAGGAGGGGGATCTTCCGTCTCATATAGCAATTATAATGGACGGGAATGGGAGGTGGGCAGAGAAGAGGGGGCTCCCCCGGCTTGCCGGTCACAGGGAGGGGATAAAATCTGTCAGGGACGCGGTCACGCTGTGCAGGGAACTGGGTATATCGGCACTCACGATATACGCCTTCTCTGTTGAGAACTGGATGAGACCAAGGAGAGAGGTAGTAACACTGATGAACCTCCTCGAAGAGTATCTGCAAAGGGAATTAAAAACGCTATTGCAAAACGAGGTAAGATTTAAGACCATAGGGCGGATTGAGCAGCTTCCCGCCTCTGTTATCAGGTGGATCAGGAATGTAGAGGAGAAGACAGAGAAAAATGACAAGATGACCCTGACCCTGGCGCTAAGCTACAGCGGGAGGACGGAGATTACTGATGCTGTCAATAAGATAATCAATGATTATAGTAATGGAAGACTAAAAGACAGGGAGATAACCGAGCTTACCTTCTCCGGATATCTATATACAAACTTCCTCCCGGAGCCGGACCTTTTGATAAGGACCAGCGGGGAGGCGAGATTAAGTAATTTCCTTCTATGGGAGATAGCCTATACAGAACTATACTTTACCGGGACGCTGTGGCCGGATTTCAGAAAAAGGGATATGCTGCTGGCAATCCTGGACTATCAAAAGAGGGAACGGAGGTTCGGATTGATAAAGGAACAGGTGGCAGGAAAAGGCATTAAGAGGTCCCGTGGTGCGCAGTAACAGACTCTTCGCGGCGCTCATCTTTATACCGGTATTTTATATTATAATAAGACACTTCCCGCCATTTGTATTCTTTCTGTTTGTCTCAGGTTCAATCCTCATCGGACAATATGAATTCTACAGATTCTACTATGGGAAAGCGATGCCTCCCCAAATAATCCTGGGATTATCCCTCGGGCTCTTTCTCTCAGTGAGTTTCTACTTAAGGGGTCACTTTTCCCATGGCGCAATTGTTACGACCATGATTATTTCGATAATGACATATCAGGTATTCTTCAAAAAAGAAATAAAAGATGGGCTTGTGGACTCTGCCATTATTCTGTTCGGGGTTATATATATAAGCTGGCTCATGAGTCATTTAATACTGATCAGGAATTCTATAAACGGCGGATCTCTAATCCTCTTTCTCTTTTTTGTTACCTGGGGATGCGATGCAGGGGCTTATTATGCCGGGACATATCTCGGAAGGTCAAAGCTTTCGCCTAAAATAAGTCCGAACAAGACAATTGAGGGAACAATAGGCGGGCTTGCAGTATCCATTATTACGGCAGTAGCGGGCAAGAGCTGGCTCCTGCAATCCCTATCTGTACGTGATGCATTAACTATTGGTTTATTCCTTGGGACACTCGGGCAGTTAGGCGACCTTGCTGAATCACTCTTAAAGAGGAGCGCCGGCGTCAAGGATTCAAGCAGTCTGATTCCGGCACACGGCGGACTCCTGGACAAGGTAGACAGTCTCCTTTTTACAGCGCCTGCACTATATTACTACCTCTTAATCAGGGAATATGCCGGATCGATAATCGTTTAGGCTGAAGAAACAAAGATGAAAAAGATTGTCATATTAGGTTCGACCGGGTCAGTTGGTAGAAACACACTCGATGTGATATCTAAGTTTCCTGATAAATTCAGGGTAGTCGGGCTGACAGCAGGCTGGAACAGCGATGAGCTTGAAAGACAGATTAAGAAATTTGGCCCGAAGATAGTATCCCTTGCCAGTGAGGAGAAGGCAGAAAAACTGAAAAAGAGGTTAAGGAACAGGGATATTACGGTCTGTTCCGGCGTTGAAGGATTAATACGTGTCGCCACCTTTCCGGATGGTGATCTTGTGGTCTCGGCTATAGTGGGTGCAGCAGGCCTGATACCAACCTTATCTGCAATAAAGGCAAAGAAGAATGTGGCCCTTGCCAATAAGGAGACAATCGTTATGGCAGGGAAGATAGTCATGGAGGAGGCCGCTAAAAATGGGGTTGAGATAATACCCATTGACAGCGAGCATATGGCCCTGCTCCAATCTATGGCCGGACACAGACGGGAAGACGTGAGGAGATTGATTGTTACGGCCTCAGGCGGTCCGCTCCTTGATGCCTCATTATCGAGGAGGAGGGCGATAAAACCTAACGAGGCGTTGAGACATCCGACCTGGCAGATGGGGGCAAAGATCTCAATTGACTCAGCCACCCTTATGAATAAGGGATTTGAGGTAATAGAGGCCAGCCGGCTCTTCGATATGCCTGCAGGATCAATCGAGGTGCTGATCCACAGGCAAAGCATCGTCCATTCTATGGTAGCTTACAAAGATGGATCCATAATAGCTCAGTTAGGCGTCCCTGACATGCGTGGTCCGATCTCCTATGCCTTAAATTATCCTGAGAGGCTTGAAATCGGGCTTCCCCAGCTTGATCTCGCAGAGATCGGAAAACTTACATTCAGACAGCCGGATTTGAAGAGGTTCCCATGTCTCGCATACGCCTATGAGGCCATGAATATCGGAGGTACTATGCCGGCAATGCTCAATGCAGCCAATGAGGAGGCTGTAAGGGCGTATTTAGATGGAAATATCGGATTCCTTGACATCCCGAAGATCATTAGGAAGGTTATGGACTCAGCTTCTGCAAAAAAGGTAGAGAAGCTTGAAGATGTCATCGTGGCCGACGGATGGGCAAGGGAAACGGCATCGGGATATATTAATTCCCTTAGTTAATTAGGAGGAGTTTACAGATGTTTAGTCTGCAGTCAATATTTGCATTCGTCTTTGTCCTGGGGATACTCGTTTTCTTCCATGAATTGGGACATTTCCTGATTGCCAGGAGGATCGGGGTAAAGGTATTAAAGTTTTCCCTGGGATTCGGGCCAAAACTCGTAGGGAGGAAGATAGGCGAGACAGAATACCTTATATCATCTGTCCCCCTTGGAGGATATGTAAAATTACTGGGAGAAGATCCGACAGAAGAGATGTCTCCTGAGGATAAAGGAAGGTCATTTTCTGATCAGCCAGTTGGAAAGAGGATTGCCATAGTCATGGCAGGGCCATTGTTCAACCTGATCCTTGCCGCGCTGATCTTTGTCTTCCTCTTCATGGTCGGTATCCCGCTCCTTACAACTGAGATCGGTGATGTTATAGGGGATTCGCCGGCCATGAAGGCAGGGGTTTTACCCGGCGATAAGATCGTTGCCATCAACGGGAAGGAGATATCGCTCTGGGATGAGATGAAAGAGATCATCGAGAAGAACAGGGATCAGGCGATGACCTTCACAGTCCGGAGGGGGGATAACCGGATAGATTTAAAGATTACACCCATGGTTGTTGATGATGAGAATCCCCTTAAGGAGAAGGTGCGGGTGGGCAGGATCGGGGTCAGGCCAAAAGGTACCTTCATTACCAAAAGGTATAATCCGGTCTCGGCTGTAATGTTGGGCATTGAGAGGACATGGAATATAACAGCATTAACGGTTTTAGGGATTATAAAGATCTTCCAGAGAGAGATCCCGGCGGATACTATAGGCGGACCTATTCTTATACTCCAAATGGCAGGGCAGCAGGCATCAGAGGGTTTTGTAAACATAATGCTCTTTATAGCCATCCTGAGCATCAATCTGGGCGTCATTAACTTATTCCCGATACCTATCCTGGATGGGGGGCATGTCCTCTTTTTTCTTATCGAGGCGGTTATGGGGAAACCTGTCAGTATCAAGAAGAGGGAGGTTGCGCAGCAGATAGGCCTATTCCTCCTTGTTTCCCTCATGCTCTTCGCCTTTTATAACGATATTATGAGGTTCTTCATAAAACAATAATCAATATGTTTATCGAGAGGAAGCCTACCCGTCAAATATCAATTGGCCAGGTCAAGATAGGTGGTGGTGCGCCTATAGCAGTTCAATCAATGACAAATACCGATACCAGGGACCTGGGGGCTACTGTTTCCCAAATCAGGAGACTTGAGGAGGCAGGTTGCGAGGTTGTCAGGGTTGCCGTCCTTGATCATGAGGGTGCAAAAAAAATCTCAAGGATAAAGTCGAAGATAAGGATACCGCTGATCGCAGATATACACTTCGACCATAAGCTTGCTTTATTAGCTTTAGAGGAGGGCGTTGATGGCCTCAGGATCAATCCGGGAAATATCGGTTCGAAAAAGAAGATAGAGGCTGTCGTCCTGAAGGCAGGAGGAAAGAGGATACCGATCCGCATTGGTGTTAATGCCGGATCCCTGGAGAAGGATTTGCTTAAAAAATATGGTCACCCTACACCTGAGGCCATGGTTGAGTCGGCATTGCGTCACATAGCGATCCTTGAGGAGTTTGATTTCCACGACATCAAGGTATCCCTTAAGGCATCAAACGTTATAGATACTATACAGGCGTACAGGATATTTTCAAGGCAGAAAAATTACCCGCTCCATATCGGCATATCAGAGGCGGGTACGACCTTCTCGGGTACCATAAAATCCGCCATAGGTCTTGGTATGCTCTTGGCCGAGGGGATCGGTGATACTATCCGGGTATCACTGACTGCCGATCCTGTTGAAGAGGTAAAGGTTGCCTATGAGATCTTAAAATCCCTTGGCATCAGAAAGAGGGGTATAAATATCATCTCCTGTCCGACCTGCGGAAGGAGCGAGATAGATGTGGAGAGGATCGCCAGGGAGGCAGAAGTGAGGCTTTCCCATATAAAGGAACCGTTGAATATCTCCATCCTTGGTTGTGTGGTCAATGGGATCGGAGAGGGAAAAGAGGCCCATCTCGGTATAGCCGGCGGAAAGGGTAAGGGCATACTTTTTAAGAATGGCAAGGTTGTCAGAAAGATAAAAGAGGAAGAGATGGTAAAGACCCTTGTAGCAGAGGTGGAAGAGATGGTAAGGGGCCTTACCTCCTGAATTGTCACCAGGACAGTTATAATCCACCCAAGAATAGACATTGAATTTCTATAAGAACATAAAACCCCTCTTGGAATAAGGGTTTCGGTGAAGTATAATCTTCACCTGAAAGGTGAAACCACAAAGACCAAGTAGGGGGTAAAAAGATGATACAACAAACGATACT
>JACRHA010000096.1 GCA_016234185.1 Nitrospirota bacterium | reverse complement strand
GTTGGTTGTACCAGTCAATCGCCTCCAGCTCTTCCTTCAGAGACTCGATCGCCCGGTGCATATCACGCACCTCATCAGAAAGTTCATTGCCCGGTTCTTGATAAGGCATCTAACTCCTCCTCCCTGATCTACTTCTTTATCTTCTGCAGCAGATACCCCTGGATAAACTGATCTATATCACCATCCATAACTGCAGTGATATTACCTGCTTCGATACCTGTCCTGTGGTCCTTTACCATCTGATAGGGCTGGAATATGTAGGAGCGGATCTGGCTGCCCCACGCGATCTCCTTCTTCTCTGACAGGAAAGAAGACATCTCCTTTTCCTTCTTTGCCTTCTCAAGCTCATACAGCCTTGACCTCAATACCTTCATGGCCATAGATTTATTCTTATATTGAGATCGTTCGTTTTGGCACTGAACGACAATCCCTGAAGGGATATGGGTAATCCTGATGGCAGATGATGTCTTGTTTACATGCTGGCCGCCTGCGCTTGATGCACGATAGGTATCAATCCGCAGGTCTTTTTCATCAATATGCAGATCCAGATCCTCTTCGATCTCAGGATAGACAAAGACAGACGCAAATGATGTATGCCTCCTCTTGTTGGCATCAAAGGGTGAGATCCTGACCAGCCTGTGGACACCTGCCTCTGACTTAAGATAACCGTAGGCATATTCGCCTGAGATGGAAAATGTGGCAGACTTGATACCCGCCCCCTCACCCTGCAGGAGGTCTATCTCCTCTACCTTATAGCCCCCCTTCTCACCCCACCTGACATACATCCTGAGGAGCATCTCGGCCCAGTCCTGGGATTCAGTGCCCCCTGCGCCCGGATGTATAGAAAGGATGGCATTGCTTATATCCTTCTCTTCAGAAAGGAGGAGTTCGGTCTCCATCCTCGCGATATGTTCCTTTAAGGCCTTTATCTCCAGGCCGATCTCGGCATCAAGGGAAGCATCACCCTCTGAGGCGGCAAGCTCAAGGAGGTCAGTGACACCCCTATACTCCTTCTCTATGGCCTCCCACTTAGCTGTCTCCTTTTCAAGCGTTGATTTCTCCTGGGTCAGACGCCTTGCCTTGACCTGATCCTTCCAGAAATCAGGCTGGGCAGTCTCCCTCTCCAGTTCTTCTATGCGCCCTTTCTTCTTAGGCAGGTCAAAGATGACCTCTTAGGCCTTCCAGATCCATTCTTATCCCTTCTAAGTCTATCTTATAATCGGCTAACATAGATCCTCCTGTATATCATTAATAACGCTGTCATTATAACACAAAGATAGGCGAATATATCCCCGTATCTGGTGTAGATGGTTGTCCTGTCCCTCAATACAATCTCATCAACAACCTTATCTTCAACAAATATATCAGTAGACTTTCTTATCCTCCCGTAGGCATCAATACTCCCTGATATCCCTGTGTTCGCAGCCCTGACAAAGGGGACCCTGTTTTCAACGGATCTAAAAACCACCATGGAAAAATGCTGATAGGGCGCTGAAGAGGCCCCAAACCAGGCATCATTTGTGATAGTTGTCATATATTCTGCGCCATTAGAAACAAACCTCCTGACAAGGTCGGGGAAGATCACCTCAAAACATATCACTACACCAAGCTTGCCGTCCCCTGCCTCCATCACGGTATACTTATCTCCGGGAACAAAATCACCTATCCCAACAACCATCTTATCGATAAAGAAGAGTATCTTTGACAGAGGAACATATTCCCCGAATGGGACAAGATGTATCTTGTCATACCTTGATGCAAGGGTACCTTCAGGAGACAGGAGAAAGGCACTGTTTAGGAGCTCTATCTTATTATTCTTCTCCCTGATATCAGGTGAGCCAAAGAGGAGATATACACGATTGTCCAGTGCCAGACGCCTGAGCTCTTCCCTGTATGCGGCCTCTCTCAGAAAGAAGAAGGGTGTTGCCGACTCGGGCCAGACTATTATTCCGGCACCGGAATCGACAGCATCCCTGGTCAGCCTCTTATAGATCTCAATAGTCTCCAGTCTATACCTCTCATCCCATTTTTTGTCCTGTTCGATATTCCCCTGCAATAAGGCAACCTTCAGCTTTTTCCCGGCTTTCCCAATATCTTCCCCAAGACGATAATATCCGTAAAACAGGACAAGGATAAATAACGACCCTGCCAGATAGACAGGCCATGCTCCCTTCAGGGACACCCTGACCTGCCTCCTCTCCATTATCGTCATAATGACCCATGCAACGGCCTCATTCACCATCACAATCAGAAAAGAGACACCATAGACAGAGGTAACATCTGATATCTGTATGATCGGGAGGAATCTATACTGCGAGTACCCGAGCAATACCCAGGGGAAACCCGTAAAGATATGCGCCCTGATAAATTCCAGTGCTGTCCAGATAAGGGGCGAGACAATTACAACGGTCTGGCCGGAGGAGACAAAGAGGCCCCGAAGGAAAGAGAATAGACCAATATATAGGGCAAGGTAGAGGACGAGCATTAACATTATAAGATAGCTTACGGGAAGCGGAACCTTCCCATAGTTGTACATGGAATTTACTACCCAGCTTACTGTGATAAGGAAATAGAAAAATCCGGCAAGAAGACCCAAGGTGAATGGACTTCTTTTTGATTTCCCCTTCAGGGAGATGAAGAGCGGAACAAGGGAGATCCAGGCAAGAGGCCAGAGGTCAGGGGTCGGAAAGCTTAAGGAGACAAGTATGCCTGAGAGGATGGATAATATTATATCTCTTTTGGAAAGATCTTTGAATATCCCCTTCAATTATTCCACTTTAATAGTCATCGATGCTGCAAAGAGCATCTCCCTGTCCTGCCTTGATCTGGCATCCTTCAGGAGGATAGAGGGATCTTTTTTTATCAGGCCCACAAAACTGACTTTCCCGTTTGTAACAATGGTTACATCCTTAGACAGATCGACAATCTTATCATTCAGGAAGAGGGTATATGTCTTCACCTTTTCACATTTGACCTCAATCCTGTTTCCATCTGCCACCTTTGCCTCAATACTTGTAAACAGCGCCCTGTTCTTTTTTCCCTCTTTCTTATCTTCCGTTTCGTCTATGGTCACCCAGTAATAACCTCTTCTTCCATTCCCATTCATAAGAAATGTAAGTTCCTTTGGGTAGGGATTTCTCCTCTTTCCGCCCAGCCATTTTACAAGGTCCGGGAGTTCCTCTGCAGGAAAGAAGTGACCTCCTGCCTGGGGGTGCACCATGTCATGTTCCTTATAGACAACGTCATATCCGAGGTCTTGAAGCCTGCTGTTGATCTTCCTGCTATATTCCACGGACATTACCTGGTCCTTTGACCCGTGTATGATATAAACAGGGGTATTTTTTAGGTTTTTGAGGAACGGCATCGCCTCAACAGGCATCGCACCGGCCATAGGGGCAACACCTGCAAACCTGTCAGGAAAGTTTATCCCTATCCTTAATGCCCCTACCCCTCCATTTGACATCCCTGTTAGAAATATCCTGTTTGTATCAATATTGTATCTTGCCTTGATATCCTGAATTAATGAAATGACCTGGACGGCAGCCTCATCAGTCCACCACACCCCGCCTTCAACAGAGGGACAGAGAATAATGTATGATTCGCCAAGCCTTGTGCTCCAGCGCTCAAGGTATCTGTTTCCGTCAAAACCTGCGCCATGGAGACAGACTATAAGGGGATATGCTATTTGAGGGCTATAACCCTCCGGTACATATAAGGCGTATCTTATTTCGCTGGAACCAATGGTTGCCTTCTGGTCAATAAGAGCCCCCTTTTTCTCCTCCTCATATCTCTTCCACCTCTTAAGCTGGATCAGTATCTGGTCAATATTTAAAATTGGGTGGGAGAGGATATGCTCTAATATCTCATCCGCCTCCTTATCATCCCTGGTTGAAATATACTTCTCAATACTTGCCCTTGCCGCCTCTCCCTCATCCATCTCGACTTCCATTTTTTCCTCGTGTGCAAAGGCAGAGACCAGACCGAGAGAGAGACTCAGGGACAATATGAGCACTAAACTATTTCTTTTAAATCTTATGATTTTCTACCCGTCCCCTTATCCCGGGTTACATAACCCTCAACCATAATATCTTCACCCATTTTTTTTATTCTTATATCATGAACGCGGGTCACCTCTTCCAGGTTCTCCGGGGAGCCTCCTCCAATTGAGCTTAAAGATCGCTGACCCCCTATGATCTTAGGGGCAAAGAAGAAGATCGCCTTATCCACAATACCATCCGCCAGGGCCGACGCATTGATCTCGGCGCCACCTTCAATCAAGAGACTTGTAATCTCCATCTCACCAAGCCTGTCCATGAGGGAAGTAAGATCCACAAGACCATCCTTCTCCTTTACAATAAGGACTATCCCTCCCCTCTCTTCGATCTTCCTGATCTTTGCCTTCTTTGCCTTCGAAGCCCCATCTATCGTTGCTATATAAGTCTTTGAACAGGAATCAAGATTTAAGACCTTTGACCCGGTTGGTATACAAAGCCTTTCGTCCACTACTATCCTGATCGGGTCCCTTCCGTCCTTAACTCTGCTGGTCAGAGAGGGATCGTCCTTTAGTATTGTCCCTATCCCAACCATGACCGCATCCACCTCTGAGCGAAGCCGGTGCACAAAGCGCCTGGATTTATCACCTGTGATCCACTTTGATTCGCCGGCCTGCGTAGCTATCTTACCGTCAAGACTTGATGCTATCTTCAAAATTACAAAGGGGCGTCTTCTGGTTATATATTTGGAGAATGCCTCATTAAGCCTCTCGGCTTTATCCTTTAAGATACCGGCAACTACAGAGACCCCTGCTTTTTTTAGCTCCTCTATCCCCCTGCCTGAGACCATCGGATTCGGGTCTATCATACCGATTACCACCCTCTTTATCCCGCTCCTGATAATCTCGCCAGTGCAAGGCGGCGTCCTCTTCTTTGTATGTACGCATGGTTCAAGATTTGTGTAAAGTGTGGCCCCACGGACTTTTGGTCCGGCATCGGCCATGGCCAGGACCTCGGCATGAGGCAGGCCGGGCCTCTCGTGAAAACCCCTTCCTATAACCTTTCTGTCCCTGACAACGATTGCCCCGACCATAGGGTTCGGACTGGTCTTCCCCTTGCCCTTCCTCGCGAGGGAGAGAACCATGTTCATATAGTCTTCATCGGAAACTCTCACGTCTATTTCTCTCCCACCACTCCTTCCATAGCACGTGGATCTTTCAACTCGCTTAATGCCAATCCTGCATTTCTCCGGACATCTCGATCCTTATCCTTAAGCGCCGCAATCAATGGTTCAACAGCACGTGGATCTTTCAACTCTCCTAGGGTATATGCCGCAACCCTTCGGACAGACCAATCTTCATCCTGAAGAGCCAAAATCAATGGCTCAACAGCTGGCTTACCTATCTCCAATAATGCCATTTTTGCACTTTGCCTGATCTCCTGATCCTTATCCTCTGTCAACAAAGCCAGTGCCTTCACAGTATCCTTAAGAACTGGAATTAGGGATTCGGGGGTTCCCAAGGTTTTTATTACTTTCCATCGAAAGTGGGCATCTTTGTTTTCCAAAGCAAGCGTTGAAAAACCCGCTGGAGGCCTGTCTCTGCTCGTAATCCATGTTATCATCTCCGCCTTCTGAACCTTATCAGAGAAATTGATATCATTAAATATCTCAGCAAGGTCTTCTGTTTGCATCTCTCTTTCGTATATTAATTCTTTTTTGACATCCCCACCTTTTACTGTAATGAACCACTTCTCCGTGCCTGTATTGGCTAATCCACCATGGAGTATCATTTCAGTCAGTAAACCAGCAAATGCACCACTAAAAAAACCAATAGGCCCAGAAATTCCATAACCAACATTTCCGGCACTGGCCATACTACGGACAACCTCTTTTGCCTGCTCCGTACTTCTCTCGGACTGGTAATAATTAATATCAACAACTGCTGAGATTTCCTTGCCTTCAGCATCATCTTGGCCTTTTAAGAAAACTATTTTTCCGCAAACTTTTCCGATATCGCTTTTAAGTTGTGGTTTATCCTATTTTCGATTCCATTACCTTCAGTTTCTTCCTTAGGAAAATTGGAAGTATTTAATAGAACTCCTATCTTCAGATTTTCCAGCCATTTGATGCGATCTTTTACTTCAATTGAGTATTTACTATTTGGATAACTCTCTAAAAAACCTTTAAATGCCTGTATAGTCCCAATGTTATATGTCCTTCTAAATGCCTCTTCATCGGACTCGGCAACCCTTTTCTTTGCTTCCTCTACAAATTTGCCATTAGGGTATATCTTGATAAATTCTCTATATGCAGGAACAGAGTTCTTCTGTTCAGCCTCTTTGAAAGCTATCTCCTCTTTCAAGGCATTAAGCCTTCCTTTTGCCTCTGATGTATAGGGACTATCGGGGTAACCCTTAATAAATTCCTCATAGGCAGGAATCGTATCAAGTGTTCTTGCGTTTCTGTAACTTCCTTCCATCGATGCACAACCAACAAGGAAGTCCCCAATAAATACCAGACAAATAAACAAAAGATGCCTCTTCATCTTAATTCTCCTTCCTCTGCCTGCAATGGGCAGATAAAGATTTGGATTGGAGGAATCATCATGCCTCCTTAAAATATTATAATAAAACCTGCCGATTTCCCTAATGGTGTAAGCGCCAATCCGTTATTATCTGCTGTTAATTGCGTAAATTTATTCTGGCTCAGGAAACATCTTTTTATAAAGTTTATCGCTTATTCTGAATCCTAGATTTATTAACTGGTCAACAACCTTCTTTTTATCAATAGCGAATCCCCTCTCAATTGCTAAATCTATAATCCCCAAGACTCCTATTGTATTTACACCCATTAATACTGCCATGTCTCTTGCTATCCTTTCATCTATCAAGGCATATTCAAGCTTTAATTCTTTGCAAAGAATAATAACCTCAGCCTCTCCTTTGCCTAAGATTGTTGTCAAGGCGCTAACAGCTACATCATCAGTCACAGTTTTCTTTAATATCCACCCATCCTTTACCGCAGATTCCGTCTCATCAGAACCATCCTTACCTTTTCCCTTAACCACAATCTCATCATATACAGCGTTTGGGATGTATATCTCTAAAAATAACTCTTTTAATAATTCGAACTGTTCCACCTGTGCCAGTCCAATAAGACAACTGCTATCTACTGCAACCCGAAACGCCTTCATTTTTCAACTGCTTTGCGGTATCTGGCTATTATCTGTTGATCTCTTTCAAATTCCTTCTCGCCATATTCATACGCAGGTATGTCATGTTCCTTTAAAACCTCCATAAACCGAACCCTGCTCAATCCTGATAGCTCTGTTGCCTTTCCAAGCGATATAGACCTTTCCTGAAATAATAGGATAGCCAGGGCTATTTTTAGCTTCTTTTTGACCTCTTCTGGTTTCTTTGATCCCCTCATTGCAAATATTATGTCTTCAGGAAGGTCTATCTCTATACGTTCAGTTTTGGTTGTTGCCATATCCTAACCCCCTTTCAGTTGATTTGAAAAAATTATAGCAGATTAACGTCTATAAAAGAAAACATAGGAAACATAGGGAAACATGAAACATAGGACGAAACATAGGGACAACCCCCATATTATTTGAAAATCGCATACTTGGCATTTCCAACTCATCACCCCCTCCTTTTTTACCTTTTGTCCCAGCAGAAAGAAGGAGTGCACCCATTGAGTCAGCCTCTCTTTTCATTTAACAGGGATACATACACATATCTTGTCACAGGAACAGAAAAGACCTCCTGGCCTGCTCGATGTCGGGGGAGCAATATAATATGTACCCGGTATACAGTTGCATGTGCAGATGGCCCCTGGTGGGATTGGGGAGCCGCAGGGAAGTGTATATGTAATGACCTGTCCATATTCATTCATCGAGGTATACTGATTTACTTCTTTTCCCTTCCATAAGGCTGCTGGGTCAAATAGACAAGTCAAGAATTTCCCTGATGGCATCTCCCAGAGCTTGATGGTCTTATCCAGCGACCCTGATGCAAGAAGCTTCCCATCTGGGCTAAAGGATTCAGTGAAGACAGCATCCATATGTCCCTTTAGTGTCTTAAGCAACTCACCGGATGGCATCTCCCAAAGCTTGATGGTGTTGTCCTGCGAACCTGATGCGAGGAGCCTTCCATCTGGGCTGAAAGAAATAGCATGGACACCACCTGTATGTCCCTCCAATGTCTTAAGCAACTTACCCGATGACATCTCCCAGAGTTTGATAGTCTTATCCAGCGACCCTGATGCGAGGAGCCTTCCATTAGAACCGAAAGAGACAGCAAAGACAAAATCTTTATGTCCTTCTAGTGTCTTAAACAACTCACCGGATGGCATCTTCCAGAGCTTGATGGTGTTGTCCCATGACCCTGACGCTAGGAGCCTGCCATCCGGACTAAAGGATACAGCATAGACATAATTTGTATGTCCATCTATTGTCTTAAGCAACTCACCGGATGGCATCTCCCAGAGCTTGATTGTTTTATCCAAAGATCCTCCTGACGCTAGGAGCCT
Source organism: Nitrospirota bacterium (assembly GCA_016234185.1). Classification (GTDB taxonomy): domain Bacteria; phylum Nitrospirota; class Nitrospiria; order JACRHA01; family JACRHA01; genus JACRHA01. The sequence continues at coordinate 2,096 of JACRHA010000096.1, read as the reverse complement.
GCCATCCGGACTAAAGGATACAGCATAGACAGCTTCTGTATGCCCCCTTAGTGTTTTAAGCAGCTTACCTGATGGGACATCCCGGAGCTCTATCTTTTCCCTTGATCCCAATGCAAGGAGTTTTCCATCAGGGCTGAATGAAATAGCATAGATAAAATAAACCTTATCCAATATTTTAAGTAGTCTTCCTGATGGCATCTCCCAGAGCTTGATAGTGTCGTCATCATTTGACCCTGATGCAAAAAGCTTTCCATCTGGGCTGAATGAAACGGCATGGACAGTACCCATATGGGCCTTAATATCTATAGCACATTCACCAACTGTGGTTTTAGGTTTGGGTAACTCTTCTGCAAATAAACGGAAGGAGCAACTATTGAGTATACCCAGGGCAATGGAAGTGGTTATCAAAAATCCTCGCCTCCCCATCTTCCAGTCCAGCTCAACATCCTCCAGTTCATAGAGCTTCGGTTCTTCAGCACTTCCATCAGAATATATCCTCTGCAATACAAAATTCGGCCTTTTCAGCTTATCCATCTTCCTCCCTCCCCCTATATGGACTCTTTTTATTGAACCATATCATCCCGCCACTCTCCTTTATCTTATTTAAAATCAAAAACTTCGTCAGCTCCTGATTCACAAGGCATCTCTCAGTGGGCTGAAATCCAACGGCTGTTTCTTCTGAAATGGTCTTGATGGCACAGTCCCCAGCACAGTGCCACTTACAGAAGCAGGCATTACAGTAAGGGATCTGCTGCACGGTATGGCTGAAATGGTGAAGAAGTCTTTCTTTATCCATAAAAAATTCTCCATTCCCTTTATAATTGCCCACTATAAAGTGGTGGCTCAAGGGGTGTTCCCGGCCGTAAGTTTCAAAACAGGTGGTGATATCACCATCCGGAGTGACCACCAATGCCCTACAGGCAGCCAGGCAGAAGCGTTGAGTTAGCACCTCTAATCTGGCACCTGAATAGAATAAGGTAATATTATGCCTTTCCGCCTCCTTAAATCCCTTAATAAACTGGTCAATAAAGATGTTGAGGTCGGTAATTGAAAGTCGGTTCTTTCTTGCCCTCCCTTCCACAAAGACAGGCTCTACCTGTATCTTCCTGGGTCTAAAATTCTCACATATGAAAGAGATAGCCTCTGCTAAGGAAAGGATAGAATCGTTGGTTACGGTCATTCTTATACCATAAGGAAATTGAGCATGATCCAGAGTATGTAATGATTCCGCAACCCTGCGATATGAATCCCTTTTATCTCTGGTGGGCCTCTGGAGATTTTGTATAGAGGGGAGACCGTCGAAGGAGAGGCTGACCTCGGTGAAGTTCTGAATTACATAATGGAGTACCTTTTTAGGCCAGTACCCATTAAAAGAGCCTGTAATATGCAGGGGGATATTATTCTTCTCTGCAAGAGAACAGGCATAGTCGGTTGCCCTGGACAGAATAGGCCAGTTAAGGGTCGGCTCTCCTCCTCCATGAAAGCCGAGGGTCATTGAGGGGGATTGATTCTTTATAACCTCGCCTATGACAAGGCCAATGCTGGCTTTGGCTATCTCCCAGGGCATCTGCTTCATCTGATATTCCCCTGAAGAGGCATAACAATATGAGCATCGGAGATTACACTGATTAGTCAAAAATAGGATTACCGCATCATATTGAACACCCTTCTGCTGGTATTCATCTATAGGGAAAGGCTCAGGTTGAAAGAAGTCGAGCCTGTGCAGGAAATCGAGGTCATCCAGCACCCTCTCTCCATGATGAGGTCTATCACAAGAGGGGGTAGAGATGTGAGGATGGGATGCACCCATATGTCGGCAGTGCTCAAAGATGGCATTGATCAGCGGTGGGTTACCGATAAAGGCTATCCCCTTTAGAGGGGCATAGATAAGATATCTCTCGTTATCGAGGGGTATGGAAAAGATTTGTTGGGACATGAAATTACTATTTGACTTTACTCTTGTCCAAATTAGGTTTTGAAAGTTGAGTCCTCCTGAAGTAAGATAGGTGTTAAGCTTAGACAAGTTTAACCCCTTACAAAGAGGAGGACCCAACTATGAAAGTATGTAGCATGTTCAGCCAAATCTTGCAACTTTT
>JACRHA010000094.1 GCA_016234185.1 Nitrospirota bacterium | reverse complement strand
AGAAGAAAAGGATAGCAATGGCGGAGCTGCAGTGAGGAAGATGATCGATGGCCAGTTCGAAAAAGTTGGTGGGTGGTCGAAACAGGTCGCAGGAGGGGTGGATTGGATTAAGTGCCATGTAGTCAATGGGACAAGGGTCTGTTTGGGAATCGAGGTGCAATTTTCAGCCAGAAGCGATTTACTGATAATAGATATTGTTCATCTCCGAGAGGCATTAACACAAGGAAAAATTGATGTTGGAATTGTAATTGTTCCAAGCGACCGTCTAAGCTACTTTCTTACCGATAGAGGACCTTCAATTTCAGATGCTAAGCGTCATGTCCATGAAGCCAGGGCTGAAGATTTCCCACTTCTTTTAATTGCCCTTGAACATGATGGACCTGGGCCGTCGTTGGCAAAACAAAAGAAAAGGACTCGCAAAAAGCAAGTTACAAGGAAGCATATTAATTCCAAAAAAGAGTTTGGTAGAGACACAGCCCAGATTTCCTAGAGCCAGTCATACCTCCATTCTTTTTTAGAAAAGCAATTGCTGAATGTTACTTTGGCAGCTATTGATCTATACACCAATTTATGCTATTTTGTGTGCATAGAAAAAGGAGGTGTGCCCATGGGCAGGACAAATATAGATTTGAATGATAAGTTGGTTGCAGAAGGGATGAAGATAACAGGGTGTAAGTCAAAAAAGGAGCTTATGAACCTGGCCTTGGAAGATCTGGTAGCAAAGAAATCTCGTAAAAAGATATTAGAACTGGAAGGCAAAATCAGATGGATTGGCGACATGAATGAGATGAGAAAGAGTCGCTTATGATTCTGGTAGACAGCACCGTCTGGATTGATTTTTTTAAGGGGGCTGAATCCATTTTTCGCAGAAAGCTGCATCAACTGATTGAAGAGGAAGAAGGGATATGCCTTACTGCAATTAACCTTACTGAGATCCTGCAGGGGATCATGAGTGATACCGAATTCGAGAGGACCAGGCGCTATCTCCTTTTGTTTCCGTTATTTTATGCAAGGAGTCTTGATACATATATTCATGCAGCGAAGATCTATAGGACCTGTCGGAGAAGCGGTAATACTGTTAGAAAAACAGTCGATTGTCTTATAGCGGCCATAGCCATCGAAAATAATCTCACCCTTTTACATAATGACCGGGATTTTGACAAGGTCACTGCATGCACCAAGTTGAAGGTCTTTCAATTTTAGAATAGATCAAGATTTAGGTGGAGTGTTTAGATTAATTTTAATATAAATAAGGGGTTCACAAGTGGGCATCATTGAATACCTGGAGGCTGAAAATAGATTAGCGGAGGAATCACGCATTTGCTGGCATCAGGAATTTGATCTATTCTGTGAATTATCTGAGTTCTATGAACGCCTTCTTTCTGCCGTTAAAATCTCGGACAAAAAAACGCAAATTCCGGCAGAGCTCTTTCTTGTTATTATGAAGTTAATGTATGGCGTAGCCTCCCAGATCTTACGCGGTCGTCATTCAGATGCGTGGGCGCTTACCCGTGGGGCTATTGAAGCGGCAGCGATAGCATATCGTCTTTGGGAACATCCTGAATTGATCAGGGTTTACGAGCGGGCCTATCCCAATATTGGAAAGACCGGAAATCATAGGCAATGGCAGCCATCATTTGCATACCGTCAGAATTTTTCCACCTTAAAGCTCTTTGACCAGTCTGGATCAACATGGAGAAATCTCAAAGTTTTTTATGATATGTTTAGCGCAATGGCAACGCATGCCGGACCTGCGGTCTTATCCTACCATGAGGCCAGTGACGATGCCCTCTTTCTCCCTTTTTTGGAAGCAGGGGAGCAGGACATAAAAAAGTGCTGGTATTCCCTGATGCTGGCATATCATGAAATCTTAAAAGTATTTTTACAAATTTTTAAAGACAGATGGTCAGTACACGAAGCGGATTTGTTCGGGCAGGATCTGTTGGTATGGCGTCATAAAGCCGGTGTCCTGATGGAGGGATAGCGGCTTTAATAATATCCGGCATTTTGAGCAGGTTTGCCTTATCTACTAATTTGAAGGTCTTTCACTTCCAATATTAAGATCCTGTAAAGTTTGTTAAATTATTGTAAATTCTAGTCTTTTTCAATTCCTTTTCATTGACAACCAGCAATAAAAGATGTTTAATTATTATTAATCAAGATAAATAAGATCTGAAATATCTTTTATAATTTATGAGGTATGAGGGTGGATGTTTAAGATTACGAGAAAGGCTGATTTTGCAATAAGGGGGATGCTCTACCTTGGCTCCCATCAGGATGGGAGGGCATCCTTAAATGAGATAGCTGAGGCAGAGGCCATACCGAAGCCCTTTCTTGGCAAGATACTTCAGGCCCTGTCAAAAAAGAGCCTGATCAGATCAACTAAGGGTCCTTCTGGCGGATTTATGTTGTTAAGACCGATTGATAATATCACGCTCCTTGATGTGATTGAGGCCGTGGAGGGGGAGATAAGTTTAAACCGATGTCTCGTTGACGGGAGCGGATGTCCTAAGAACGGCTATTGTGCGGCACATACCGTCTGGATGGAGTGTCAGGATGGTCTGATAGCTATCCTTAAAGGGTATACTATAAGATCCCTGGTTGACAGGGAGCAGAGATCAAAGGTGGCGAAATGAGGGCATATAAACAGATAACTTTAAAGATGATCCCTGGACTATTAATCTTATTAATCTGTGGAATGATCCTTTCCATGTTTAATCTCGTCTATGCGCATGAAGGACATGAGGATGATTCCTTTAAGAGATTCGGTATCCTTCATATGAATGGCCGGGAGGCGCCGCCTGAATTCAGACTCCCGAACATGAAGGGTGAGATGATCACCCTTTCAGACTTTAAAGGTAGACCGGTATTTCTAAACATAATGACCGTAGGTTGCGAGCCATGCCAGAAGGAGATGCCTGCCATGGAGATGCTTTACAAGGAATATAAGGATAAGGGCCTTGCCGTCCTTGGTATATTTATCGACATAACACCCGATAATACAAAGTTCATGGGGTCCTATCTGTCAGGTTATGGACTAACATTCCCGGTCCTCTTTCTTCATGGAGGCAGCATGAAGGGCCTGACGCTTGGATGGACCCCTATCACATATCTTATAGACCGGGATGGGAGATTAGTAGGTAAGGTAATAGGACTTAAGGATTGGACAAGCGACGATGCAAGAAGGGTGATTGATGAGATATCGGCTAAATAGCAATCTATCTATTATCCCAAAAAAGTGAGGATAATAGTTTTTTATAGAGGGAGTGTATCCAAACAAAAAAGGAGGTGCAATATGGATACGAAGAGATGGTTTTTTGGGATGGTTGTCCTGCTGGCGGCTATGGCCATTGGGACATCAGCATTTGCGGCAAAGGTGGAGATAACCCGCTATGCCACAGATGGCTACATGACGATGCCTGACGGGAAGAAGATCTATGTCTTCGGTTTTACAGATGATCCGAATGGGGATGCAAAGATCCCGGCCCCTACTATAATTGTCAATGAAGGGGATGATATTTATCTGACTTTGGTAAATAAGGGGATGAACAGGTCAGAGAATCTGGAGGGGCATACCATCCATCCGCATGGTTTTTTAGTGCCTGCGATGTTTGATGGTGTGCCGGAATTTTCAGTGTCGGTTCCGCCTCTGGGAGGTAAGTTCGTCTATTATCTCAAGGCAGAGAGGCCTGGGACATATATCTACCATTGCCACATGAGGGCGCCTGTCCATATCGAGATGGGGATGTATGGGATGATAATCGTCAGGTCGAAGAAGGGGGAACATTACGCATTCAATGACGAATCTACCTATTTTGACAGGGAGTATGCCTATATCTTGTCAGAGTTTGACTATAGGCTCCATGAGGCAGAATCGAAAAAGGAGACCTGTTGCGGCAAGACATTCAATGTGGCAGATATACACCCCCAGTACTGGATTGCAAATGCCCCATTCCCTGAGACGCTGAAAGACCCCCATCTGCTCAAGATCAAACCTGGCGAGAGGATCCTTGTGAGGATGCTAAATATCGGACAGGAGTCGCATGCCATGCATATCCATGGGATGGAATTTACGATCGTGGGGAAGGATCAGAACATGCTAAAATCTCCAATTATATCGAATACGCTCCATATAGCCCCGGGTGAGACATTCGATCTGATTATAACGATCCCTGATAAGGAGAAGATCCCTGAATATGCCAAGGTCCTTAGATACAAACAGGGACTGGACGAGATGTTCCCATGGCATGACCATATGGACTATAAGGCGACAAATAATGGCGTCTTCCCCGGAGGGATGTTTATCCCTATAAAGGTTATCCCGCCGGACTCAAAGGAGCAGCTTACGATATTTAACCATCCATAAGAGGAAAGAAATACGGGATGACTTAAGGGCGGATTATTATCCGCCCTTTTTTTATTTATATTCGTACCATTCCATCTTTTCATTGAAATAAACTAACCCATCTGGTAGATTTCCCTATCGGTTATGATATATCAGGAGGAAAATGGGGGAAGAACATAAGATAGCGAAGGCAGCGGCAATAATCGGTGGGGCTACCTTTATATCCAGGATCCTTGGCTTTATCAGGGATATGATAGTTGCAAAGGGCTTTGGGGCCTCGTCAGCGGCCGATGCGTTTTATGTGTCCTACAGGATTCCTAACCTTTTAAGGGAGATGTTTGCAGAAGGGTCCATATCTGCCGCTTTCATACCGGTATTTACCGAGTACCTGACAAAGAGATCAATGGATGAGTCAATACGCCTTGCCCATGCCAGTTTTACAATAATACTTATCATCCTATTAGGGATAAGCATTATAGGTATGATATTTGCCCCGACAATAGTAAGCCTTATAGCGCCGGGGTTCGGGTCTGAGGCAGAAAAGGCGAATATGACAATTCTAATGACCAGGATCATGTTTCCATTTCTCCTCTTTGTAGGGATTGCTGCGCAGGCCATGGGAATACTAAATTCTCTTAGATCCTTCGGCGCACCAGCCATGGCCCCGGCCATGTTCAATATTGTTATAATTGCATCAACCCTCATTGTCTCGCCGATGCTTGATAGGCCGATCCTGGGTGTTGCCATAGGTGTGCTCCTTGGGGGTCTTGTACAATTTCTCTATCAGGTTCCGAGTATGATGCGGACCGGTTTTACCCCAGGCCTGCTTTTTGACCCGTTCCACCCGGGCGTAAAGAGGATAGCCGTTTTAATACTCCCTGTGATGCTGGGGCTTTCCGTAAGCCAGATAAATCTCCTGGTTAATACTATCCTGGCCTCCTATCTCCCGGACGGTTCTGTTACCTATCTATATTATGGGATGAGGCTGATTCAATTTCCCCTCGGGATGTTCGGGGTTGCTATAGCCACTGCCATCTTACCGACCATGTCAGCGCAGGTGGCTCGGGGGTCGATAGGAGAGATGAGGGAGACGCTTTCTTTTGGTATGAGGCTTGTGCTCTTTATTACGCTGCCTGCGATCGCCGGTCTTATTTTTTTCAGGGTGCCGATCATCCATCTCCTCTTTCAGCATGGAGAGTTTGACTATATGGCAACCCTTGGGACGGCCACGGCCCTCCTATACTATTCCCTGGGTCTCTGGGCCTTTGCAGGGGTAAGGATAGCAGTGCCGGCCTTCTATGCTATGCAGGATACGAAGACCCCTGTAAAGATAGCAGTCCTCTCCCTGATTGTTAATATAGCATTAAATATCCTGCTCATCAGGCCCATGGGACATGGGGGGCTGGCGCTGGCAACATCTATATCTTCCAGCCTTAATCTGATACTCCTTCTCTGGATACTAAGGAACAAGATCGGAAGGATAGATGGAAGAAAGATCGCAAGGTCATCGCTTAAGGCCCTTGCCGCCTCATTAGTTATAATCCTATTAGGTATGATAATTAGTAATAGCGGGGTATGGGGTTTAAAGGGGTCATGGGGATATAAGACTTTGCTCCTTGGGGCCGGCATGGGAATAAGCATAGCCGGCTATCTAATTATTCATGCCTTCCTAAAGACGGAGGAACTGACCTTTCTGCTTGATCTTATAAAAAAGAGGCGGGGCAAGTGATAGGGGTCATTTGGCTGTAACCATCCTTGACATAAACCTAAAAATCTATTAATTTAGGCGGATCAATTCCTATGGCGGCGTAGCTCAGTGGTAGAGCAGGTGAATCATAATCACTTGGCCGGGGGTTCGAACCCCTCCGCCGCCACCAGAAAAGGTATTTAGAGATGGCACAACAACCCGTCAAGGCCTTAATCATCTCAGTTGGAGACAGTCCGGAGGCCGTCGTATTAACAATAAACAGCCTCCAGCCGGAGTGCCTCTGTTTTTTTGTCTCAGAGAATAATAAGGGCATTATAGATGGACGGATCATCCCGAAGATTACAATACCGCCAAAGAGGTGGGATCAGATTGCAACACCAGACCCTGAGGACCTTAAAAAATGTTGTGCCTCTTTAGTGTCCGGCCTTCAGGGTCTCCTGGGCAGATGGGGTGTGGAGCCGTCTCAGCTTACAGTCGACTACACAGGAGGGACAAAGACGATGTCTTCTGCCCTCCTCCTTTGCACCATAGATGCCTCATCCAGCTATTATTACACAGGGGGCAGGGAGCAGGAGGTCTATCAGGGCAATCTATGGGACGAACTGGTATTAACGGAACGACGGGCGGCGGCGACCACCTTTAACAGGGGACGCTATCAGCAGGCGGCCTTCCTCTTTCAGAGGATCGAGGGACGGGTAAGCGGGGGCTCAAAGCCCTTATATAAAGCACTGGCAGAGCTCTCCGGGGGATATGCCCTCTGGGATGCTTTTGATTATAAGGGAGGATGGAATAAGCTCCAGTTGGCAAGGAAGGCCCTGGAGATGGCCGCACTGTTTGGCGGACCATCCGGGATATCCGGTCTTATGTCAGGCCTGAAAGAAAATATCCTATTCCTGGAAAAGATTGTCATGGGGAGGCAAGAGGTAAAGGCAGAGATCTTTTTAGATCTCCTTGCGAATGCAAGGCGCAGGGCCGAGCTTGAACAGAGATACGAGGATGCGACGGAAAGGCTCTATCGTGCCATTGAGGTCTTAGCCCAGGTGAGGCTTTTTGAGAAGGGTTTTAATACTAATGATATCGACACGGTCCGCCTCCCATCCACCCTTAAAGAAGAATTTGTCCAGAGGTATACAAGCAGGATCGACGGGAAGATCAAGATCGGTCTTGAGGCGGCCTATCGGCTCTTATCCGAGCTTGGTGATCGGTTAGGTGAGGCCTTTACCCAGCAATGGAATAACCTTAAGGTTCCCCTTGAGGCAAGAAATAATTCCATTCTGGCCCATGGGTTTGCGCCGATCAAGCCTGAGAGGTATCAGCAATTATGGGATATGGCCTTAAAGATATCTGATACAAGACCTGAAAGACTGCCGCAGTTTCCAAGGATGGAATTGTAAGTAAAATCCTGAATCGGCTATCCTAACTTTAGTTATGAATGGAGATTTACATACTCAAATATCTATTTATAGCCTTGATAGGATTACTCCTCTTTGCGTGCGCGGGAGAGACACGCGCCCATGAGACCTTTGCAGACTATCCGGGATTTAAAGAATTTTATGCCGGGAGGTGCAAAGATGGCCAGCCCATTTCTTTCTCAGATGACCATGATAAAGAACTACTCCAGCGTTATAGCCCCAGGCTGATCCTCCCCCCTGGCGGCCGCTATCCTATAGACTTTTACCGTGATTATCTGCCATACACACTGCTGCGAAGATACAAAGATAAAGCTGTCATAAAGGATGAGGTAACCCAGGCGGATCTTCGGGCATATCAAGAGGATACCTCTGTCTATCTGGATCTGGATAAGAAACGTTTCCTTACCGCTGGCTTAGACCAGAGGGTAGGGGAAGATAAAAAAGGCGCATTTAATGGGAGAAGGCCGGTGGTTTATGGAAGGATTTATAGAGAGAAGGTAGAATTACTAGATGAAAAGTCTGACCCCCATATATATGATTTTATATTCCTAAAGTATAACGTTGTATTTGCCATAAGCGGTCTTCCCGCAGAACTGCCTTGGGGAATAAGGGCCCTCATCTGGCTGGCCGGGTTAGATCCGGATGATTGGCATGAGCTTGATAATTTTGTGGCTGTACATATTGTTCTCGACGACAAGGAGAGACCTGTGGCAATTATCCTGGCTCAGCATAATCATCATAGATCGTATCTTTTAGGGAAGGATATCCCGCTTCCGGAAGACGGCCATATCCCATTCGATGGGGCACTCCGCTCCAATGAGATCTATCAGGCATCTGACGCCCCGAATCCTGTCAGGCACAGGGTTGCCCCCTGGACCATCTACATGAAATATCTCTTAAGCGGCGAGGACCCGCCTTTCACCAGGGGGGAGGATGTTACTTATGGTGTTAAGGCAGGTGGCGTGGAGATCCCATATGATCTAGACTTCCTCTCCCCCTGCGATCCATTTTATACGGCGAAGATTATGTTAGGAGAACCCAGACCCTTTTTTAGTAAGTATATCGGCCGGGATGGCCCGCCAGGTGCGGATTATTATAATATCCCTGAACTTCTTCCCATGGGCAATATGCTGAAATTCTCTTATCTCCATGACGGTGATCCTGAGGATATCAATTTTGCTGAATCGGCAATTGATGTTAAGGGCAAGAAGATGGACATAAAAAAGCTGTTGGATTATGGAGGGAGGAAGCTTTACCGGGACCTGATTGACAAATCTCCCCAATTTAGATAAATTTATCAAAGATCATGCGAAGACTTTTCGGTACAGACGGCATCAGGGGTATAGCCAATCAGGAACCGATGACCTCCGAGCTTGCAATGAGGCTCGGAAGGGCGGCCGCATATATCTTCAAGAACAAGTCAGGCAGGCACAGGATAGTCATAGGAAAAGATACACGCCTTTCTGGCTATATGCTGGAATCGGCACTCACCTCAGGGATCTGCTCAATGGGTGTGGATGTCCTGCTGGTTGGTCCCTTTCCGACGCCTGGAATAGCCTTTCTTACAAGAAGTCTCAGGGCAGACGCAGGTGTTGTAATATCGGCTTCCCACAATCCATTTGAGGATAACGGGATAAAGTTCTTCTCGAAAGATGGTTTTAAGCTTCCCGATGAGACTGAAAAGGAGATAGAGGATCTCATCTTTTCCAATGAGATCGATCATGTAAGGCCGACTGCCAAAGGGATCGGCAAGGCATTCAGAATCGATGACGCAGAAGGCAGATACATAGAATTTGTTAAGAACTCCTTTCCGAAAGATATGAACCTTGAAGGGTTAAAGGTTGTTGTGGATTGTGCAAATGGGGCGGCGTATAAGATTATGCCGATGATACTCAGGGAGCTTGGTGCGGAGGTTATTGTTATCGGGGATAAGCCTGACGGCCTAAATATAAATCTCAATTGTGGCTCCCTTCATCCCGAAAAGGTTCAAAAAATAGTAATTGATCATGGGGCAGATATAGGCATTTCTCACGATGGCGACGCAGACAGGGCGATCTTTTCATGTGAAGAGGGGAGCCTCGTGGACGGCGATCAGGTCATGGCAGCATGTGCCATTGAAATGAAGAGGGACGGGAGGCTTGCAGGCGATACCCTTGTTACAACAACGATGAGCAATCTGGGCCTTGAGATTGCGATGAAGCAGCACGGGATCAGACTTATAAGGACCCAGGTGGGTGATAGATATGTCTTAGAAGAGATTATGAAGGGGGGTTATAATCTTGGCGGGGAGCAGTCAGGGCATATCATCTTTTATGATCACAATACAACAGGGGATGGGATAATAACTGCCCTTCAGGTATTAGCCCTTATGAAAAAGACCGGCAGAGAGCTATCAGAGCTTGCCTCCAGCATGGTAAAGCTGCCCCAGATACTGATAAACGTGAAGATAAGGGAGAAGGCCGATCTCGATTCGATAGATGCCGTAAGCAAGAGGGTCAGTGATATAAAAAATAGGCTTGGGGATTCAGGTAGGCTGCTGATAAGATATTCCGGTACAGAACCACTCGTCAGGATTATGATTGAAGGTCTCCGCGAGGATGAGATCAGGGTGATGGCTGAGGATCTGGCAGTGGCGATAAAGGGATCAATTGGGGCCTAATACCAATTCGCATTCAACAGGATACCAAGGCGGCGAGGAGGCACGAAGAAGGCTGAGGCTGAGGTTGAGGCTAAGAAGTTCCTAAACCTTAACCTTGACCTCAACCTGCTTTTTTCCAGGTAGCCGAATGAAGGCAAATTGGTATAAGAAAAAAATAGGGGGGCAAGATGGTAGCACCATT
>JACRHA010000095.1 GCA_016234185.1 Nitrospirota bacterium | reverse complement strand
CAGTCTTCCGGCGAATTGGCGCCCTCCATGGCCATGAATCCTGAGTTCGACATGATGATAGAACAGGAGTCTTCTGATATTGAGGACCTCAAAACCAAGAATATATCACCCCTTAGAGAGCTTTTGGGCCCGAAATTTCTGGACAAACCCTTTTCGGTTGTATTTAAGCTGACCGAGAACGAGATAGAAAAGATCAGGAGGGAGATAAAGGCCGAAGAGGACCTGAACCCGGTTAATGAATTAATAGAAATCCTCTCCGACATCCTGTTAATAGAACAGGATTTTGAGTCGTTCAGTGAGATAGTGAAAACCCTTGATAACACGCTTGAAGCCCTGGTCATCAGAGGAGCCTTTGAGCATGCAGTCAAGATATTGAAATTCCTCCGCGACCTCCATGGCAGCAACAGCTTACCGGAGGACTTTAAGGCCCGCCTGAAAGCTTCCATTGAGCTGGCAGGAAATAGCAATATGATCAGAGAGCTTGAACTTTCAATAAATAAATTCGGGCAGGAAGACTCTGGTCACCTCTTTACCTTCTTTGCGCTCCTTGATAAGAATGCTTTAATCCCGCTGTCGGACCTCCTCGGCAGGATAGAGAATATAAAGATCCGCAGGATCCTGTGCGAAACCCTTGTAACGCTCGGAAAAGATAATGTCGATCTTCTTTCCAAGAAACTTGGGGATGAGAGATGGTATGTTGTGAGGAACATGGTTTATATCCTTGGAAAGATCGGCGATCCAAGGGTTATCGAAGATTTTAAGGGGCTGATAACTCATCCTGAGATAAAAGTAAGGAAGGAGACGCTCCATGCCCTGGAGGGGATGAAGGATGAAAGGGCTAAGGATCTGCTCGTTTCATTTCTGGACGACAGAGACAGTTCGATGAGGATCATTGCAGCCAGGGCCCTGGTGACTACAAACTATAAAGGTGCAGCGCAGATCTTCCTTAATATGGCATCGAGGAAGGAGTTCGAGGGAAGGGATTTTTATGAGAAGAAGGAAATGCTTGAATCCCTTAGCAGGATAGCTTCTGATGAGGTACTCCAGGAATTAAGGAGGTTAATAAAGAGGCGGACCTTCTTCCTGTTTAAGAGTGAAAAGAGGGATGAGGTCTCAGTCTGTGCCGTCCTGGCGCTAAAGAAGATAGGGACTGGAAAGGCTGTTGAGATATTAAAAGAGGGGAGCCTTCTGAGGAACCGGGTAGTAAGGGAGGCCTGTGTAAAGGCCCTTGCCGAGATGGATAGGGGAGTCAGGAAATGAGCGAAGGAAATCCGGACCGTCAGAGACTGAAGTCATCACTTCCCTTTAATGAGGACGCCGCAAAGCTGGGGAAGAACCTTGCGAACCAGTTTTGTGTCCTGATGAAAACCGCCCAGATCCACGACATAAGTAATGTTGCCTTTGATCAGCCCGCGGAAAACTTCATGAAGACATTTGAAGAGATGGTCCGGTCGGGTATAGATATATCACTGAATCTAAGAGGTGACTATCTCTATATGGGTGAGACCAAGCTTAAGATGGATATCGACAGCTTCATAAGTTTCACATCCATTACAGAAGAGATGAAGAAGCGGGGAGTGGGCGGAATTACCTTCAAGGAATCCTCAAGGGTTGGAGACATCAAGAGGTTTATAAGTATATTTGCGGGTATAGATACAAAATCTGAATCACCATATGAGTCGCTGTCTAAACAGATCACAAAAATGGGTCTATTGGGTGTGGAGATTGAAAAATTTGAGGAGCAGAAAGAGAACTTTGAGGAGATACTGGAGGATACCAAGGAGATTGCGAAATCTACATACTTTAAGACTATAACCGCTGTTTCAGAGGTGATGGAGAATCTTAAGCTCGGACAGTCTGTCAGTATAAAAAGGGCGAAGAGGGTTGTCCAATCGATGGTGGATTTGCTGCTGCATGAGGAGTCGACACTCCTTGGTCTTACTACACTCAGGTGTCATGACGAATACACCCACAACCACTCTGTGAATGTCTGCATCATGGCGCTCACCCTTGGCCAGAGACTCGGTTACCATAAAAGGAATCTCGGTGAGATTGGTATCGCCTCCCTGTTGCACGATATCGGAAAATCGGAAATACCGTTAGATATATTGAACAAGCCTAGTGATTTTAGCGAGGAGGAATGGAAGATAATGAGGAGGCATCCTATCCACGGTGTAAGGTCAATTATTAAGCTGAAGGGGCTGAATGAATCTGCTATAAGGGTTGCCATGGGTTCATTTGAACACCACCTAAACTATGACCTCTCGGGTTATCCCAAGCTTCAAAGGAAGCGGGACGTTACTCTAATAGGGAGGATCATAGGTATCGTTGATTGTTATGATGCCCTGACATCTTCAAGGGTTTATAACAGGAGTCCTTTTCCTCCGGAAAAGGCATTAAGGTTTATGCTGAACAAGAGTGGAAAGGCATTTGATCCGATCCTGCTCAAGATCTTCATAAATGCCATAGGGATCTTTCCTGTCGGGACACTGGTGCTCCTTAGTACAAACGAGCTGGGTGTCATAGTTCAGGCAAATCCTAACCCGGAATATATTGACCGTCCAAAGGTCAGGCTTATTACAGACAGATCCGGCAATGAGATTAATGGAGAGATAATAGACCTGACAGAAACCGACCCATCGTCAGGGAGAGTTACGCGCAGTATCATTAAGACTATTGATGCATTGAAATACAAGATTGATGTTAGCAAGTACTTCCGGTAGGCAATTCCCCTGAAAATTGCAGTCTCTAAGAATCCTGAGAGATTCTCTTTAAGCTACTTCACTCTCAATCCTGACATTTACAAGTCTTGAACGGGGTGGTTCCAATCTTTCGATTTTAATAATCACAATGGGTCTCCCTTCCTCTCTGTGCGTTCGCGCCAATCTGGCATTTTCTTCACAGAGTTCAGGATCATCCTCGGGAAGAAAGAGAATCTCGGCCCCATCAGGTATCCTCTCTAAAAGTTCAGGATTCTCTAAGACATACCTGTCAAACTCAATCCCTAATATATGGTTCTTCTTAAATAAATCCTCTTTTCTCAACATTCACCTCCCTGAAAGATATCTTTCTCTATATCTTTCCCAATTATTTTCAATATCATCATAGGCATAATTTAAACCTTCATTGAAATCCATATGATAAAACCATTTCTTTTCAGCAGTGCCATCCCGGCGAATGAGATCAAGATGAACATAATCATGTTTTGTATCGTACCGGGCAACAGCCTCCCATTTATTATATATAAAGGCTTCGTATTGAACAAGGAATTCAAGCACTTTTCCTTTCTCAATTATAATTCCACATCTTATCCTATCTTCATCAGTTAGTCTTCGAATATACTCTTTACGTCCCATTAAATTGCCTGATACCCTCTCTCAACAGCATCAAGGGCCTCCTCAACCCCCTTTCCCCTCCGCCTGATCGCCTCCTTCAGTGCATCTATGGGCAGGAAGGGATGATGCTTAAGATATGCAGCAACTGCAGCCAGGTTGACATTCTTCGGATCAGGTATAAGCCCCCTGAAGGAGGGCCTTAAAACCCTTCCGGGCACCTGAGGGATAGTCAGGTCTGCCTCCACTACTGCCAGTCCCTCCGGATTCATACGGACCAACATCCCTTCAAGACGTTTTAATCCGCTGCCGGAGGTGATCAGGACCGCATCAGGCATTGAGATCCCGTTAAAGAGTATCTCATCGGGACTGAAGATCAGCTCGCTCGTAGAAAAGCCTGTCCCCACGGTAACCGGATTATCGTTTTTCTGGGCTGTAAAGAGCCCGCTCAGTACGGCTGCCACTGTAAAGAGGTGGGCTGCAGATTGTACACCTTCGCCTGCTGTCCCTCCCATAATCAGCCTAAGGGGCGCTGTCAATTGATGGGCAAAGAGCCTGGGGATCCCTTCCTCAGGCCGTTGGTCTGCTCGATCTGCCGGGTGTGACTTCTCCTTATAACTAATGGCAAACTCCTTTTTGTCCTGATCCTGACTGAGAATCCCAAGACGCCTTCCCTGCTGTTTGAGATCCGCTTTTATCTTATTTTGGATCTGAGGATTAAACCGGGTGCCGTAGCCTGTGCATAGCTCCAGGATCTCCACCAGCGCAAAGCCTGGATAAGAGATGGACTGCGCGATGACTTCCGGTAGGTTATGGTCTGTGGCCAGAACACGCGCCAGAAATCCGGCGTTGCAGGTGGCCAGCATCCCGCAGATATCAATGGGCGGAATTATGTTTCCACCCAGGGTAGTAGAGGTGATAAAGTTAACGGGCGTGAAGCCTGAGTGCTGCCCGCCTGTCATACCGTAAAGGAAATTATTGTGAATCAATACCGTAACATCCGGGTTCATCCGGGCCAGTTCCACAAGGTGTAATAGTCCGATTGTTGCCCCGCCATCGCCGATCATTACAATTGTTTTAAGCGCTGAATCACCGTATAATGCGTCGGCCAGCTCGATACCGGCAGCAAAGGCAGGGCTCCGGCCGTGGGTAGTGTGCACGGTATGTGTCTTGAGCATGCTGTCCACCAGCCCCATACATCCGATATCGCTGACTACTGCTACCTTTCCCGGATCCATCGACAAAAGATCCAGCGCCCTGGCCAGGCTTTTATCGATATGGATGTGCCCGCACCCCTTACAGTAAGGAGCCTCCTTATTCTCGTCTAAGTAGTCTCCAATCGCCATCTTATTTAAAGGGGCTTGCGTCGCCCCCTCCACCGGCAAAGCCGAAGCGATCATCCGGCTTGGCCGGTGCAAGCGCGGGGTGTGGGGGCATCGGAGGAGCAACTACACCGCACGGGCCCCCACAGATGATCGTCGCCTCCCCCTCAACGCTCGCTTTGCTCGCTGGTTAAATACCCACGGGCTCTGCCCGGGTGTATCTACAGGCGACCTTAGTCCTTACATGGTTTCTTTAATATCCCGGCCAGGATCTCATCAGGGGTGATGAGGCTTGCTACCTTATTTATCCCGATTACCTCTTCTGCATTCAGATGGGGCAGGAGCACAGACCGGTACAGGCCTGATATGTTCTCCTCCGGGATGATGACCCGCTTTATTCCGGAAATGGAAGACATCAGGATTGACTCCGGTACGGGGAATAACGAATATATAGTCAGATGGGATACAGCCAGACCCTGAATCCTTGCCGTCTGTACTGCGGCACGTGCTGCCCGATCAGTAACGCCATAACTAATTACCAGGGTTTCGGACCCTGCCTGGGGATCGTATTTAACCCATGTAATCTCCGGCATGTGGCGCCGGATCTTTACATCAAGATGTCCAAGCATGGCAACGGCATCTGGCCCATCCTTTATGAGTTCCCCTTCCCTGTTGTGGGCTGAGCCGGTGATGGTAACTTTAAATGGGCCTCCCACAGGGGCAAACAGAGGGGGATCTGCCGGCTGCTTAAAACCATAGGTCAAGTAGGGCTCATCTCTTCGGAACATTGGCCGGTCTTTTACCTCCAAATATGGAAGACGGGCCAGGTCTACTGTTTCCCAGG
Organism: Nitrospirota bacterium; assembly: GCA_016234185.1. Lineage (GTDB taxonomy): Bacteria > Nitrospirota > Nitrospiria > JACRHA01 > JACRHA01 > JACRHA01. The sequence goes on along the minus strand of JACRHA010000095.1, from coordinate 17,582 downwards.
TCATGGTCAGCTCTTTTTCGGTCAGGAGGACCACAGGGGTGCGCAGGGTTTCAGCTATATTGACAGCACGAATGACGGCCTCATAGGCATCAGATGGTCTGGTCGGACAGATGACGGGCAGGGGATAGCCCCCTGAGATGCAGTATTCGGCGAGCAGGATATCCCCCTGGGCGCTCTGGGTGGCGGCGCCGGTGGAAGGGCCCAGCCTCTGGGCCAGTGCGATTACAACAGGTGTCTCGGTCATCAGGGCATAGCCGATGGTTTCCACCATCAGGGTAAAGCCAGGGCCGGATGTTGCGGTCATAGCCTTCATGCCCCGGAGGGAGGCCCCAACGCAGTAGCAGAGGGCCGAGATCTCGTCCGGGGCCCCGATCGCTATCCCGCCCAACTTCGGCAAATCTGACATCATGGCGGTGTAGATAGTGCTTGCAGGCGTGATGGGATAGCCTGCGTAAAATCGTACCCCGGCATAAATTGCACCGGTCGCGATCATATCGGCCCCGGAAACGATTTGCGACTGCCTGCACTCCATTTTTGCTGATTTAACCTTGTTGCTCAGGTTCGGCCGGTTTATTCCCCCGTAATCGCCTCAATAATCCTGAATCTGATCCTTCCTTCCAGCCACTTCTCAGGACACTCCTTTGTATTTATACCGAATATCCCTATCTCGGAATGTTTAAGCGGCTGCTCCAGACCCTTCGGATTCCCAAAGACAATTACCCTTGGCCGTAGTTCCATCTCCTCAGAATAGACCACCTTCCCCTTTTCATCCAGAAGGTCAACCTCAACGCGAACCCCCTTTAGCTCCTTTGTCCCAAGGTTCTCCATCTCTCCGAAGACCTCACAGGAAACCATATTTTTTTCGAAATCCTGGTATTTGTGGGCGTGGAAACCTAAGAACCTGACAGGGCCTGGCTCCTTCCCTTGAACTGGATAGACGGGTCGGGCAGTCAAAACAACAAATAGAATGACAAATGACAAATGACAAATGCCAAAATTTTGAAATTTGAACTTTTGCATTTGAACTTTGAACTTGAAGAATCTAGCTCTCACCGACAATCCTCACCTTTCCCTTTAATCCTGATGAGATATGTACCTTCCCGTCTTTGTCTACTATAACACCCTCAATGTCAGGAAGCCTCTCGATCAGTTCCATCCCCTTTTCGGGTCCCATAACAAATATCCCTGTCGCGTATGCATCGGCCATTATCCCTGACTTTGCTATTATGGTCACGCTCTGGCACTCCCTTGCCGGTTGAAGCGTAACAGGGTCCAGGATATGGTGATATCTTACGCCATCCTTTATAAAATACCTCTCATAATCTCCCGATGTTGATATTGCCTCATCGGAAAGTTCTATCTCCGCAAGGATTGCTCCTTCCTTTCTCGGGTGTTTGATCCCTACCTTCCATGGCTTCTTATCCGGCCTCTTACCAAAGACTTTCAGGTCGCCGGCAACCGCTATTATACCGTCTTTTATCCCGAGACGCTTTATGATCTCCTCTGCCCTGTCTGCCGCATAACCCTTGGCTATACCTCCGAGATCTATCCCCATTCCGGTCTTTTTCAGGAAGAGCTTTCTGCCATCTTCATCCAGGGAGATCTCTTTATAGCCGATCACCGGTTTTATCTTTTCGAGCTCGTTCTCGGCAGGCAGGTGCTCTTCTCCTCCTATATCCCAGAGTTTTATTGCCGGTCCAACTGCAATATTAAATCCACCACCTGTATTCTCTGAGACCTTAAGGGATGTCTTCACAACATCAAAAAGCTCCTGATCGACCTTTACTCCCTCAACCCCGGCCTCCCTGTTTACCTTTGATATCTCACTCTCATCTATATAGGTGGACATCATCTCTTCAAGGCGTCTAATTTCCTTAAAACCTGCAGTAATGGCCAGATTGGCCCTCTCTTCTTCACTTGAGATGGCTGTAATCTCTACAATGGTCCCCATCAGCATCTGCTGTCTTTTGAGTACAGATGGGGGCTTCTTACTGCAACCGAGAGATAGAAGTAGGATTATTAAAGACAGGATACAGGATACAGGATACAGGATACAGAATACAGAATACAGAATAGGTTTTCTTCTGACTCCTGACTCCTGACTCCTGACTTCTGGCTTCTGGCTTCTGACTCCTGATGTCATTGCTTGATTATCTCCTCATGGTCTGTCTCTTCAATATTGATGATCTTGCTAAAGGTGTTGACAATGGCCTTTGCCTTTTCAAGGAAGACTATCCTCTCTCTTTTTATCCCCTCAATTTCAGATCTGAGGCAGGCCATCTCCTTTCTTGCAGCCCCGATTATCTCTTCTCCCCTCAGTTCCGCCTCTTTAATTATTAACTGGGCCTCCTTCTGCGATGCCTGCTTAATCTCTTCTACCAGGTCATGGGCCTTCAACAGTGTACTGCTTAAGGCATGCTCCTTCTTTTTTAACTCCGAGAACTGGTCATCAAGGGAGGAGAGCCTCTCTTTGAGAGAGCTGTTCTCTTTTATTATGACCTCAAACTCCTCACTTAAGAAACCAAGAAAGGTGTCGACCTCCTCCTTGTCGTATCCCCGCATCCTTACCTTAAAACTGCTCTGTTTGATCTCCATGGGGGTTATCTTCATAAAGACCTCCTAAATATGTTATTGCTAAATATGTTAATGCTATTAAAACCTTGTTGCAATCTCCATCAATGATCTTATCAGGAATTCCCTCATAAAATATATGATCAGGATTGCAATAAAGGGAGACAGATCCAGACCGATACGGTAAGTCGGCAGTAATCTTCTGATCGGGGAGAGGATAGGTTCTGTGACCCTGGTCAGGAACTGGACTATCGGATTATACGGGTCAGGATTAACCCAGGTGATAAGGGCCCTGATAATAATGACCCACATGAAGAAATTGAGTGCAATATCCAGCACCTTTGCAAAGGCGTTTAAAAAATTACCGAATATAAACATCTGTACAAATTACCTCCTCCCTAATTCCCCGGCCCTGATTGTTGCAGCCTCAATGGCGGAAATGATAGTCCCGCGGACCCCCCCTTTTTCCAATCTATGGAGTCCTGCGATCGTAGTCCCTCCAGGCGATGCTACCCTGTCTTTCAGCGACCCGGGATGTTCGCCTGTCTCTAAAACCATCCTTGCCGATCCCATAAGTGTCTGTGATGCCAGGAGCATGGCGGTCTCCCTTGGCAGGCCCATCTTGACGCCGCCATCGGCCATAGCCTCCAATATAAGGAACACAAAGGCAGGACCGGAACCGGCAAGTCCTGTCACTGCATCGAGATATTTTTCTTCCAGGACAACAGACCTTCCTACTGAGTTAAAGAGGGAAGAGATCCATGCTGTCTCTTCCTCTGTTACTCCCTTGCCTGGCGCTATTGCCGACAGCCCTTCTCCCACCAGCACCGGGAGGTTCGGGACGGCCCTGATTACCCTTGCCTCCTTATCAATGCCTTCTGTGATCCTTGATATGGGTATGCCCGTTACAATCGAGATTATAAGCTTCCCGGGATCGAATTGATCCTTTATCTCCGCTAACACGGAATCAACAACAAAGGGTCTGACAGAGAGGACTATCAGGTCAGAGAGTTTTAATACCTCTTTATTGCCGGATCTTGTCTCTATGCCGTACATTTCGTTGAAGTGCCTTAATCTGTCAGGAGATACATCGGATACAAAGATCTCCTTCTTGTTACACAGCCCTGCCTTTATTATCCCCCTGATCATGGCCTCTGCCATATTACCGCCGCCGATAAAGGCGATCCTTTTTATAGACGCCATTGCTATCCCCTTCTGGGCCCGAATATGGCCCTCCCGATCCTTACCATGGTTGCCCCCTCTTCCACTGCTACCTCAAAGTCATCAGACATCCCCATGGAAAGCTCCTCCATCAAAATACGGTCTATCCCTTCTTTGGTTATTTCCTTTGCCAGTTCACTCAATTTCCTAAAAAAAATCCTTGACCCTTCAGGGTCAGAAGAAACCGGCGGGACTGTCATCAGTCCCCTTACGGAAATATGCTTATACAAGGATGCCTCTTTTATCAGACCCAGCGCCCTCTCCGGCATAATGCCTCCTTTTGTCTCCTCTTCGCCTACATTTACCTCAAGGAGGACCTTCTGTATCAGACCTCTTTTTTCTGCCCATTTATTTATCTCTTCGGCAAGGGGCCTTGAGTCCAGGGAGTGGATAAGATCAAACCTTCCGGCTGCGTCCCTCACCTTATTCCTCTGGAGCTTCCCTATAAAGTGCCAGGAAATTTGAGGAGGCAGCCCTGTTCCTGTCTCCACCATTTTGCCTAGCTTGTCTATCTTGCATATGGCCTCCTGTACGCGGTTCTCGCCGATAATATCCACCCCAAAGCTGATGGCCTCTTTAAGCCTTTCTGCAGTAACACCCTTTCCTGCTGCAACAAGTCTTATGGCCCCGGGCCGGCGCCCGACCGATAGAGCAGCCTTAGCTATTCTCGTCCTTACGACCTCCAGGTTATTCATGATATCCATATCCATATGAAGCCGCTTAAACCATTTCCATCATGATGCCGGAATATATATTTCCTGCTACCTTTCCATCTCTCCTGTAGGAGGGGAGCCGGACCGGATGGCATGATGTGCAGATATTTACAGAGAAGATCCTATCTTTCCTGATGCCAAGGTCCAGGAACTGCCTTCTGTTGAGTCCTTCGAGATCAAACATTCCCTTGCCTTTATCCCTCTCCTCAATGATATCTTTCCATTCAGGATGCCTTTCCCTTACCGGTTCAAGGACATCGTCCCCGACCTCATAGCAGCAGGGGCCTATGCTTGGGCCGAATCCGACAATAAGTTCCTCCTCCTCCGATCCAAAAAACTCCTTCATCTTCATTACAACCTTCACAGGCAGGTTCAATAAAGACCCCCTCCAGCCTGCATGCACAGCCGCTATAGCCCTGTTGTCAGGATCTATTATAAGGATGGGGAGGCAATCTGCAGTCCTGATCTCAAGGATAATATCATCCTGATTTGTTATGAGGGCATCATAACCATTATTGAATATCCTGCTGTTGCGGAACAGGTCCAGATCAAAGGTCTTTCTGTCAACAACCAGGATCTTATCACTATGCACCTGTTTTACCCTTATAATCTTCTTCCTGTCCATCATATCGGGTCTTATGGTGAAGTGATGATAAAATCCGTCAATGTCGGAAAGTCCCTCCAGTCTGAAAGTCTCCTCTTCATAAAGAGGTCTTTGTTCAGGCAACATTCCGGATGGCCTCCATATGCTCCCTTATCAGGATCTCCTTTTTTACTCCGGGGTCTATATGGTCCCAGGGCAGGATCTCATCCAGACCCATCTTTCTGTAAACGTAAAAGTCTGTGTCAAGATCAGATTGCCTGGAGGCAGCATTCCAATTTTTCCCTGAGACAAACTGGCTTAGAAGGATCTTCCCGACCCTCCTGTCACCCCTTGAAAGGAGCGTCTGTATATAGGACCACTTGGGCAGCTCATGTATTATCTTTACATTATCCAGAAGTGAAACCCCCTTTTTAATATATTTGAGCTTCTCTTTCAGGGATTTTACATGGTCCATAGGAAACCATTGCAGGGGGGTATGGGGCTTTGGGATAAAGGGGTTTACGCTTAGCGTAAGCCGGCCTATCCTCCCCTTCTCCTTTCCGATCTTCAGCATAATCTCCCGGGCCCTCCTTGTCAGGATGAGTATGGCATCTATGTCAATATTTGTTTCAGTAGGGAGGCCTATCATAAAATATAGCTTTATATTAGGGATATCACTCCTTAGTATCAGCTCTATCCCCTTCAAGATATCCTCATCTGATAATTTTTTATTTATAAACTTTCTCAACCTTTCTGATCCAGCCTCCGGCGCCAGGGCTATGGTCTTATGTCCGCTCTCTGTCAGCATCATTAATAGATCCGTGGATAACGAATCTGCCCTGAGGGATGAGACGGAGATCTTGATCCTTTCTCCATCCTCCCGGAGTTCCTTAAATAGTTCTTTAAAATAGGGATAGCTTGATACGGTAGCCCCCACAAGACCGATCTTTTTTATTGCGCTGTTCTTGCCTCTTATTTCCTTGCTTATTATCTTAAGGTCCCTGAACCTGAGTGGCCTGTAGACATATCCCTCAAGACAGAACCTGCATGACCATTTGCATCCCCTTGAGATTTCTATTAAAGACATATCTCCGAATTCTGTATCAGGCGTCATGATACATGTCTTTGTAGTATGGCTGTCTACCTCCCTGATCCATCTCTTCTTTATCCTCTGAGGCAGGCCTGGCCCGGCAGTAATCCCCTTGATTGTCCCGTCCTGATTATATGAAGGGCTATAGAGTCCTGGCACGTAGATCCCTTCGATCTGTGCCAGACTGGAGAGCAGTCTGTTCCTTGGGTATCCTTCGCTCCTCAACCGGCCGTAAAGATCCATGAATTCCATTATTACCTCTTCCCCTTCGCCGATAATAAAGAGATCCACAAAGCCTGAAATAGGTTCAGGGTTGAAAAATGTGCAAACCCCGCCGGCAATTACCAGCGGATATTCATCGCCGCGCTCACTGCTTTCCAAGGGTATCCCTGAAAGACTCAGTATGCTCAGTATGTTTGGATAATCGTTTTCAAAGGAGACAGAAAAGGCAAGGATATCAAAATCAATAACCATCCTCTGGGATTCGAGAGAGAAGAGTCTGGTATCAGTCCTCTTGTATTCATTTATATCCTCCATATCAGGAAGAAAGACCCTCTCGGCTACGGTATCCCCCCTCCTGTTCAGAATGCCATAGATCGACTGCAGACCGAGATTAGACATTCCTACAAAGTATCTATTGGGATATGCGAGGGCGACGCTTATAAGGCCGGGATTTCCTTTATATATGGTGCCCTCTTCTTTTTTTAGGATATTTTTTGCCTTTTCTCTCAGCTTCCGGGACATAGCCTGTTCCTAGTCTGCCTGCCTTCTTAAGAAGGTGGGCACGTCCAGTTCATCATCCTCATCAACCTTGCCTGTAAGATCGGAATCCATAACCTTCCTCAAAAAGGTCTGCCTGTCAGCGGTTTTCGTGAATAGGCTTTTTCCTGCTGCGGGCCTTGAGAATTCCTCTTTTGAGACTGTCTTTTCAAAGCCTGTGGCTATTACTGTGACTACGACCTCCTCTGTCATCGCCTCGTTTATTACGGACCCGAATATGATATTGGCATCGGCGTCTGCGGCCTCCTGTATTATGGATGAGGCCTCAGTTACCTCATGGAGGGCGAGGCTGGGTCCGCCGGATATATTAAGAAGGACACTCTTTGCACCCATAATGGAACCGTCTTCCAGCAGTGGACTTGAAATTGCCTTCTGGGCGGCTTCGACTGCCCTGTTATTACCGCTTGAGAGGCCCATCCCCATCACCGCCCTGCCCATGTGGGACATTACTGTCCTGACATCTGCGAAATCAACATTGACGAGTCCCGGCGTAGAGATAAGATCTGCAATCCCCTTGACTGCCTGATAGAGGACATTATCTGTCATCTTAAATGCCTCAAGGAGCGGGGTTGTCTTGTCAGCTATACTTAAGAGCCGCTGGTTGGGTATGACAATTAATGTATCTACATGCTTGTTCAATTCCTTTAGGCCCTCTTCAGCCCTCAGCATTCTTTTTGATCCTTCGAAAAAGAATGGTTTTGTCACGACGCCCACCGTAAGGGCGCCAAGCTCCCTGGCAATACCGGCTATTACGGGTGCCGCACCTGTCCCCGTCCCGCCCCCCATGCCTGCTGTAATAAATACCATGTCGGAGCCTGCTAATGCCTCCTTTATCTTTTCTATATCTTCAAGGGCGGATTCTTTACCTATATCGGGGTTAGCCCCTGCACCCAATCCCTTTGTAAGTTTGTTCCCGATCTGGATTTTATTCAATGCCCTGGACGTTCCAAGTGCCTGGAGGTCGGTGTTGGCCGCGATAAATTCCACCCCAACCAGGCCGGATACTATCATAGTATTAATTGCATTGCATCCGCCTCCTCCGATCCCTATTACCTTAAGTCTTGCCTGCCCAGCCTCTACCTCATCAAATAAGAACATAATATGACCTCCTTATTAAAAGAATTCCTTGATCCATACCTTTCCAACATTTACTATCTTACTTAACAGGGTTCCATTCGGCAGATCCCTTTTTCTTCCCTTACTGAATGCATATAGGGTTAAACCTACGCCTGTGGCATAGATAGGGTTGCTGACTATGTCTACCAGGCCGCCAATATTTGAGGGTGAACCCCTCCTGACCGGCAGATCCAGGGTCTTTTCAGCCAGTTCCACCATGCCATCCATATTTGCAGTGCCCCCGGTTATGACAACACCTGATGCGATCATCTCCTCATAGCCTGTCTTTTTCAGTTCCCTTGATACGAGGCTGAATATCTCCTCCCCTCTCGGTTCTATTATCTCTGACAATAGCTGTCTTGATAATATCCTCGGGGGCCTCCCTCCGACACTAGGAACCTCGATTGTTTCATCGTCCTTTACCAGAGAGGTGAGGGCGCAGCCATACCTCTTTTTAATCTTTTCTGCATCGCTAGAAGGGGTGCGGAGTCCTACCGCTATATCATTCGTCAGGTGGTTTCCTCCTATTCCGAGTACGGCGGTATGGAGGATGCATCCCTCTGCAAATACGGCAATATCAGTTGTTCCCCCTCCTATATCTATCATGACCACGCCGAGTTCCAACTCATCCTGGGTAAGTACAGCCTCGCTTGAGGCCAGGGGCTGGAGTATTATATCGATGACCTGCAGGCCTGCCCTGTTGGCGCACTTGACTATATTCTGGGTGGAGGTTACCGCTCCGGTAATGATGTGGATTACAGTCTCAAGCCTTACGCCGGATATACCAAGGGGGTCCCTTATGCCGTCCTGCCCGTCAAGTATGAACTCCTTCGGGATGACATGGAGTATCTCCCTGTCAAGGGGTATGTTGACTGCCTTTGCGTTCTCTACCACACGCTCTATGTCAAGCTTACTGACCTCCTTATCCTTTACCGCTATCACACCTTTGCTGTCAAAACCCTTAATATGGCTTCCGGCGATCCCTGTGTATACTGCATCGATCTCAACTCCGGCCATCAATTCAGCCTCCTCCACGGCCCTCTTGATCGATTCCACGGTAGATTCAATATTAATGACAGATCCCTTTCTGAGTCCCCTTGAAGGGCTTGTTCCTATCCCGATTATATCTATGGTCTTTTCATTCTTAATCTCTGCAACTATTACAGAAATCTTGGTGGTCCCGATATCCAGGCCTACAATTATGCTTTCTCTTTTAGCCAATTCCCCTCTCTCCTCCCGGCTGCCTTACGATAATCCTTTTGGGGAATCTCAGGTCTATCTCCCTGGGACCTGAAAATCTTCTATTAATCTCTTCCTTCACATCAAGGAACCTCGCAATCTCATCCCTGGTTGTACCAGTTCCAATCCTTAGCGTATAACCCTGAAGAAGAAGTTTTATCTCCCCACTTCTGCTGAGATCCACCACCGGGTTATTATGGGTGTCGCTGGTTAGATCTGAGGAGATCATCTTTATTATTTCAAGGCCTTCCCCTGCATTTTTCCAGTCTACCCTTTTTCCCGGAGAGATTTCAATATGATCTAAGCCCTTTATTAAGGGCAGAAAATCGTATGCCATGTCCGCCCTCTCAAGGACCATCCCCTCGTTATCAACAAGGTAGGTCCCATTTTTTGCAGCGACCCTTGCCTCAGGCCTCCTTTCTATTATCTCAACGGCTATTGAAACAGGGAGTTCTTTTCTTATCTGGACGTCCCTGACCCATGGGTTCTCTTTGATCCTCTGATATACCTCGTCGAGATCGACCTGAAGGATATTGACTCCGCTTCCTATGCCTGACAAGCTGATGATCTCCTCCTCTTTCAGTCTGTATAAACCTGCTATCTTTACAGAACTGACAGTAAAGAGAGGGGCTATGCTGCCTTCAATCCCAAGGAGTATGTAATAAAGTCCAAGGGAGATGACAACGATTGATACAGATCTGACTATTATGCGCCTTCGCAAAATACCTTTCTTCTGATATCTCCTTCCTATTGCTATATCTGAATAGGACATCTTAGCTCCTTCTTTCTAAGGGGCTTGCGTCGCCCCCTCGCCTATCTCAGGGGAGCGACCATCCCCCTCCACCGGCAAAGCCGGATGGAGCCTCCCCCTCCCTACGCTCGACTCCGCTCGCTGGACAATACCAACGAGGAAAGCTCGTGGATATCTACATAAATCTATTTAAGGCAAAATATAGTATCTTTTCAACAAGGGCATCAAATCCTATCCCGCTCTTCCCTGCGATCTCAGGAAGGAGGGATGTCTCTGTCATTCCGGGCAGGGTATTTACCTCAAGGATAAAGATATCCCCGCTGCCCGTTACGAGGCAATCCGTCCTGCCGTAGCCTTCACATCCGATTGCATTATGGGCGGACAGCCCTGCTTCAAGGACCCTCCTGTACATGCCTTCTTCTAGGGGGGCAGGAAATATATGATCAGACATCCCTGGAATATACTTGGCCTCATAATCGTAAAATTCCCCTTTGGGCCGGATCTCGATAGCACCTAAAGGTTTGTCTCCAAGGATGCCTACATGTATCTCTCTCCCATCTATAAACTTTTCTATAAGGATCTCACTGTCATATCTGAAGGCCTCTTCGATGCCCTCTTTTAACCTCACTTTTTCTTTGACAATAGATACGCCGATGCTCGAGCCCTGACAGCAGGGCTTGACAACCAGAGGGAACGAGAATGTTAATTTACTAAGAATAGATTCAGTGTCTGTCTTTTCATTTCTTCTTGCAATAAAGAAAGGTGGCACCTGGATATTATGGTATAGGAAAATCTTCCTTGAAGCTGCCTTATTGAGACCCAATCCGCTTGCAAGCACACCCGATCCTGTATAAGGGATGCCGATAATCTCAAGCAGGCCCTGGAGGCTTCCGTCTTCCCCCCCTGGCCCGTGCAGGGCGATAAAGGCCGCTCCTATATTATTGTCCTTTATATTTTCTGCGATCTTTTCGTCCATCTCTATTGGGATAGCATCATAGCCTGACCTCTTAAGTGAGGCCAGTATTGCTGATCCACTTTTGATGGATACCTCCCTTTCAACAGACCTTCCTCCCATTATTACGCCGATTCTCTTTCCGGTTAAGAGCGCCATCTCCTTAAATTAAACCCTCCCCCTTTTGTTGTTTCCCACAACCTTTATCTCAAGCTCAAGCGTTATCCCCTTCTCCGTTTCCACCTTTTTCCCTATCATCCGTATTAAGGCTAGGACATCCCTTGCTGTAGCCCTTCCCATGTTTACAATAAAATTGGCATGAAGGGGAGAGACCTGGGCATCCCCCACAGTCAATCCCTTAAGCCCTGCCTCTTCAATGAGCCTGCCGGCATAATCCCCCGGAGGGTTCTTGAAAACAGATCCTGCATTTGGCAGGGATAAGGGCTGTGTCTTCCCCCTCCTGATTATTTCGCGCCTCCCTTTATCTCTTGTCTTGCTCTTTTCTGATCTTTTCAACCTGAGTTCAGCGGATATGATGATCCCCTGAGGCAGACAAGAGGAGCGATATCCGAACCTTAATTGATCCCCCTTTATATCACGTATCTCACCATCCATATCGAGAATCCTGATGCCCCTGATAAGAGGCCCGATCTCCCCCCCGTTTGCCCCTGCATTCATTACGATGGCGCCTCCCAGGCTGCCTGGGATCCCTGATGCGAATTCAAGGCCGGACAGGCCCATCCCGGCGGCATGTCTGGCAATTAGCGGAAGCTGTGCGCCTGCCCCGGCATAGAGACTGTTGTCAGGCAGGAGAGATAGCTTCCTGAAGGACATTAGATTTATTACGATGCCCCTTATCCCGCCATCCAGCACAAGGAGGTTTGTCCCCTTCCCCATCACAAAGAAGGGCACCCGCTGTTTCTTTATTCCGAGCACGACCTTTTTCAAGTCATCGACCCCCTCGGGAAAGATCATTGCGTCTGCCTCTCCGCCTATCTTAAATGAGGTATACCTGTGCATCGGTTCATTGAACCTTATCTCTCCGACAAATCCTGTGAGGGCCTCTTTTATTCTGCCTATATCAGTCATGCCTCTTCTCGTCAGGAAGTTTTGCCAATATTTCAGGACCTACCTTCCATATATCGCCTGCACCAAGGGTTATCACCATGTCCCCCTTCCTTAAGATCGGTACAACCTTCTCGGCTATCTCCCCTTTCTGCGGGATATATATGATCTTTTTGTGTCCGTAACCCCTGATCAGTTCAAATAATTTTAATCCGGAGATGCCTTCAATCGGAAGTTCACCTGCAGGGTATATCTCTGTAATGATAAGGATGTCTGCATCATAGAAGGATGTTGCGAATTCCTTAAGAAGGTCCCTTGTCCTGGTGTACCGGTGGGGTTGGAAGATTGCTATAAGTCTCCTGTCCCAGCCGGTCTTTGCCGCCTTTAATGTTGCCTTGATCTCTGTCGGGTGGTGGCCATAGTCATCGATGATCATAATGCCATTTTTATCACCCCTCAAATGGAATCTCCTCTCAACCCCGGAGAATTCTGACAGGCCATTTCTTATATCCTCGGGCTTAAGATCCAGTTCAAGACCGACACCAATTGCAGCAAGGGCATTATAGATATTATGGATACCGGGCACAGTTATATGGAACCTGCCGAGGTCTTCCCCCTTGAATGATACGGAGAAATTGGATCCCCATTCCTTCAGTTTAATATCCCTTGCCATAAGGTCTGCCTGGACCGTGATACCGTATGTGATATATCTCTTTTGAATAGATGGTATGAGCGCTTGTATCTCTCCTTCATCAAGGCACAGAACGGACAGGCCGTAAAAGGGGATCTTGTTTATAAAATCCAGGAAGGCCTTCTTCAGATTTTCCATGTCACCATAATGATCAAGATGCTCTCTGTCTATTGTTGTTACAACTGTTATCGCCGGAGAGAGGAGCAGGAATGACCCGTCGCTCTCATCCGCCTCTGCAACAAGGAATTCGCTTTTACCGAGCTTGGCATTGCTCCCCATGCTGTTTAGCTTTCCCCCGATTACTACTGTCGGATCAAGGCCCGCGTGTGCAAGGAGCGTGGCGATAATGGAGGTCGTGGTAGTCTTTCCATGAGCGCCGGCAATGGCTATTCCGAACTTGAGTCTCATAAGCTCGGCCAGCATCTCGGCCCTCTTGATTACAGGTATGAACTTCTCTCTGGCGGCGACTACCTCAGGGTTCTCAGGATGAACAGCCGACGATACAACGACAACCTGCGCGCCCTCAATGTTTGACTGGTTATGACCGACAAATATCCTCCCGCCCATACCCTCTATCCTCTTAATTGTATCTGTATACTGCAGGTCTGAGCCTGTAACCTTGTATCCGAGGTTCAATAATACCTCAGCGATTCCGCACATCCCTGAACCACCTATACCTATAAGATGTATGTGCTGTATTTTTCTAAACACTATATCTCTCCTCCGGCAAGCCGGTTGCAGATCAGCGCTATCTTCCTTGCGGCATCTCTTCTGCCCAATGACCTGGACCTGTTGCCCATCAGGCGCAACCCCTCCCTGTCTGAGAGAAGTCTCATTATGGTTTCCCCCAAAAGCCTGCCGTTTAAACTGGGGCCGTCTATTACTTCTGCGGCGCCGGCCTCCTTAAGCGCCATGGCATTTTTCTCCTGATGTCCGTGGGTAGAGTAGGGGAATGGTATCAGTATGGCCGGCCTTCCACAAGCCATAATCTCTGCAACGGTCGTGGCGCCTGCCCTGCTTATTATAAGATCAGCCAGACGGTAGATCCTGGCTATATCAAAGATATAGGGTTCGACCCTGGCCTTAAAACCCTTATTCCTGTATGACTCCATAATATTAGAAAAGTCAGGTCTCCCTGTCTGGTGTATGATGAAAATCTTATCTTTTAGGTCTTTTATATAGTCAAGGGCGTCAACCATGGCCACATTTATCGAATGGGCGCCCTGGCTTCCCCCGAAGACAAAGAGCGTGTAGGGGAAGGCCTCTGTGCCTGCCAGGGGTGACCAAAGGGTATTGTCTATGCAAATGATTTCTTCTCTCACAGGGTTGCCTGTCATGACCACTTGCGATCCCCTGAAATACCGTTTGGTCTCCTCAAATGCCACGGCGATCCTGTTGGCTGCAGGGGCAAGCAGCCTGTTTGTAATCCCCGGTATTAGATTCGGTTCCAGTATAACCCGTTTGATCCTGAGCAGCATTGCCATGGCCACTATCGGGCCTGAGGTATAGCCCCCGATACCCACAACAACATCGGGCCTAAAACTAAGCAATATTTTTATGGAATCTATCAGGCCTATTGGAAGAAGCAGTATTGATGTTATGGTCTTAAATAGTCCTTTATTCATGATCCCGCTGACATGGATCTTTGCCAGAGGGAATCCTTCCTTCTGCAGTACCTCGGATTCGATCCCCCTTGCTGTTCCGACAAATAGTATATCTGTAACCCCCATCCCCTGGAATGCCCTTGCAAGGGCAATACCGGGATAAAGATGTCCCCCTGTTCCACCGCCTGCTATGAGCACCCTCATCTGCCTCTCCCGTCTTTTGCTATGCTTGAGAGCATCCCCATCCCGAGCATATTTGTAAGGAGTGACGACCCCCCGTAGCTTAAGAAGGGGAGCGCAAGACCTTTAGTGGGCAGGAGACCCGTGGCTACACATATATTGATAAGGACCTGGATGGTGATCATCATAGTGATTCCGAAGGCAAGGTAGGACCCGAACAGATCTTCCGTCTTTATTGCTATGGTGCATCCCTTTAATGCCAGGAGCAGATAGAGGAGTATGATTGAGAAGACACCGAGGAGGCCCATCTCCTCGCCGATTATTGCAAAGATAAAGTCTGTATGGGGATAGGGGAGGAAAAATAGTTTCTGTCTCCCCTCTCCAAGTCCTGAACCGAGCAACCCTCCGCTGCCAAAGGCCATAAAGGACTGTACTATTTGAAAACCGGAACCTGCAGGATCCATCCATGGGTTCAAGAATGTCTCCCACCTCTGCCTCCTGTAGCCGACCTGCATCACGAAACGGTATACAATGGGGGCGGAAAGGAGGACAACGAGGGACATATGACTTAGCCTTGCCCCTCCTATAAGGAGGAGTGTGCCTGCAACCAACCCTATAGTTACAACTGAACCAAGATCAGGCTCGATAATGATAAGGCCCATTATTATCCCTATCAGTATCATCGGCGGGACAAACCCATGGAAAAAATCTCTTATCCCATCCCCCTTCCTGGCCAGATAACCGGCCAGATAGATTATGACGGCAAGCTTGGTTATCTCTGAAGGCTGAAAGGAAATTATGCCAAGCCGCAACCACCTCCTTGATCCATTTACCGCTGGGCCGAACAGAGGGGTCAGTACAAGTATAAGCATGAGGCATGAAAGGGCAAAGACCGGTATGACATATCTCTGCCAGGTTCTGTAATCAAGCGAATGTGCTGCCATAAAGGCTATCATGCCCAAAAGACCCCAGATCAGCTGTTTCTTTAAGAAAAAGAAGGAGTCTCCATATTTCTTATATGAGATGACTGCGCTGGCAGAGTAGATCATGATGAAACCGAAGGCGATCAATATCAGCATGGTAACAAGGATTGTCTTATCAGTCCTCTTGGGCATCTCACCTCTTAACTACAAAAGGGTTCGAGGGTTCAAGGATTCCAGGGTTCGTGTAGGGGCGATTCGGTGAATCGCCCTTTCTTGGGCGACCCAGTGTGTCGTCTCTGGAACCCTATAATCCATTTACTATCTCCTTAAATACCCTCCCCCTCTCCTCATAATTCCTGAACATATCAAAGCTTGCACATCCCGGGGAGAGGAGCACTATATCGCCCATCCGTCCCCTTTCCCTGGCAAGCCTTACTGCATCAGACATGTCTTTTGCCTCAGCTATATCAGTAATTCCATCGAAGGCGGATCGAAGGAGCCCCCTTGCCTCTCCTATTAGGATCAGCCCCTTTACCTTCTTTGTCACAAGGTCTTTAAGGGGTGAGAAATCTCCTCCTTTGTCCCTGCCTCCTGCGATGAGAATAATGGGGGATTCAAACCCCTCAAGTGATTTAATCACGGCCCCGACATTGGTGCCCTTTGAGTCGTTGATGTATCTTACCCCGTCTATCTCCCTTACAAATTCAAGCCTGTGTTCAAGACCCTTAAACTCTTTGAGGGATTTTTCTATGCTCTCGATCCTGCAACCAACAGAAAGAGAGATGGCTGCTGAGGCCATGGCATTCTCCATATTATGCACCCCCTTAATCAGGAGGTCATCGGTCTTTATGATGTCCCTGTATACACCCATGCTGGATTTTATGACCCCATCTTCCGTAAATATCCCGTATTCAACCCTCTTTTTCCTGCTGAAGTGGACCGTCCTGGATCTGGTCAGGCCCTCTTTCCCGGAAATGAGGGGATCATCCAGGTTTAATACAGCGAAGTCTTGATGTCCCTGGTTCTCGCATATCCTCCACTTTACCTCTATATAATCATCCATAGTGCTGTATCTATCAAGGTGATCAGGGGTAATATTTAATATGGCTGCGATATGGGGCTTAAAACTCTTTATCCCTTCAAGCTGGAAGCTGCTTATCTCGCAGACCACCAGATCATATCTTTCACCTGAAAGCACAGCCTCGGAAAGCGGGGTGCCAAGATTCCCCCCCACAAATATATCCTTCCCATCTGCCTGCAATATCTTACCGACAAGGGTCGTTGTTGTGGACTTTCCATTGGTTCCGGTTATTCCGATAATAGGCGCCTTTATGAAATATGAGGCAAGCTCGATTTCACTTATGATATCAATCCCCTTTTTCCTTGCCGACTTAAGGGGAGCGATATCCATGGATACGCCGGGGCTGATCACAATAAGGTCAGCGGCAAGAAAGACCTGTTCTATATGTCCGCCGGCCTGAATATTGACCCCTGTCTCCTTAAGGCCTGACAGGTCAGCCGGGATTGCCTCCTCCCTGTTCCTGTCGGTGAGGGTTACCCCTGCGCCCTTTGATCTTAAGAGCCTTGCTGAGGCGATACCGCTCCTGGCTGCGCCTACCACGACTGTATTCATCCCATTAAATTCCATCCCTACCTCAGTTTCAGCGTTGAAAGGCTCAGCAGCGCCAGGATGATGGCTATAATCCAGAACCTTGTTACCACCTTTGGTTCCTGCCAGCCCTTCAATTCAAAATGGTGATGTATCGGTGCCATCAGAAAGACCCTTTTCCCCCTCGACTTGAAAGATGCAACCTGGAATATAACTGACAGCGCCTCAATAACAAAGATCCCACCGACCAGCGGGAGGAGGAGCTCATGTTTGGATATGATTGCCACAGTTCCGAGCGCACCGCCTAAGGCCAGGGAGCCTACATCCCCCATGAATACCGATGCAGGATATGAATTGAACCAGAGGAACCCGAGGCCCGCACCTATCATGGCCCCGCAGAATACGGCGATCTCACCTGCGCCATCCGTATATGTGATCAGGAGATACTCTGCGAACTTTTTGTGTCCTGTTGCGTATGCTACGATCATATATGT
>JACRHA010000098.1 GCA_016234185.1 Nitrospirota bacterium | reverse complement strand
GTCGTTGGCATTCCTTGCGGCCTGATTTAATCCCCTGATCTGACTTGTCATCCTCTCAGAGATGGCCAGCCCTGCAGCATCATCCTTGGCGCTGTTTAATCTTAATCCTGATGAGAGCCTCTGAAGTGCGGTTGACAATGAACCCTGAGAACGTTTTATATTTCTCTGGGCATTCAATGATGCTATATTTGTATTGATCTGTAAAGACATGATACTATCCTCCTTGAATTATGGAGACCCTATTTGTCTCCCGGGCATCCCTGCCCATTGTTAAAAAACAAATCCATAATCCCTCATACCAGAATTTCATCCCCCCTTTCCTATCTGGATAAACAGGCCTGCTCTTCATGGTCTATTTATCGGAAAGGGCGGAATAAAACTTTAGTATGTAAGAGAGGATAGGCCCGATTCCTGAAATATCGGGTACTTACATGTATATCCAGAGTCGGGCAGCACCACCTGTTTCCCCTTCCGGCTGGCAAGATTTATCACGAGGGGTCCCTGGAGATTGGCTGTAATCCCCTGCGAATCCCTATTAGGTATTGTAAGTATTACAAGTACACATAGTTCGGATTCATCCCTGATATCAATGTCGGCTATCTCTTTTTTCCTGATCGATGATCTATAATCCGGCTTAAAGGGAAGTGGGTCCATTACAACAAAGGCCATATCCTTATCATCTACTGCCTGAAGCCAGCCGAAGGGGAGGTCACTATTATTTTCAAGGAGTACATATCTTTTTTGTTCCGGGAATCCGAGGATACCGTTAGGAAATTCTATTAATTTATCTTTTTGTACTTCAATCTCACCAAACCTTGTTGTATCTATCTTCATCCCATCTCCTCCGTTTTTTTGTTCCTCTTTAACTTATCCATGAATAGCTCAAGGTGCTCAGGCAAGGCCGATGAGGCCGTATAATTCTCATCCAGTATCCTGGCATAGATCTCATCCCTGTAAACCGGACTGTTGACCGGCGCCTCTACCCCGATCTTTATATGATTTCCATGAACCTCGAGTACGACGACCCTGACATCATCGCCGATCTTTATCCCCTCCCCAACCTTCCTTGTAAGTATTAACAAGGGTACCCTCTTAATATAAGGGGCTTGCGCGCGCCCTCCGCCGGCAAAGCCGAAGCGAGCATCCGGCTTGGCCGGTAGCAAGCGCGGGGTGTGGGGGCATCGGAGGAGCAACTGCACCGCACGGGCCCCTACAGATGATCGTCGCCTCCCCCTCAACGCTCGCTTCGCTCGCTGGGTTTTTATCTTAAAAAATCGAGCAGTGACGTCTCAACGATCCTTGCCGAAGATGCTTTGGAGGCCTCAAGTATATTCTGCTGCATGGCAAGATCTGAAACAGCCTTAATGATATCGGCATCTTCCAGTCCTGATTTGAGCTTCATTATTTCAAGCTTAAGATCCTCTGTGTTGGACATGGTTGAGTCAAGTCTGTTCAACCTTGCGCCTATATCTCCCCTTCCGTTTAATATTATGTCACTGGCAGCATCAAAACTATCCAGGCTACTCCTTATTGAAGCACCATCATTATTTTCAAGGTTGGTCTTAAGGTCATTTAGGAGCGTAAAGATATCTATGCCGCCTCCTGCGCCCTTAAAGAGGCTGTCACCAGGCAGATTGGTCTGTATGGTCGCATCCGGACCCACCGCGACCATTATCTTGCCGCTGTCTCCAGAATAAGCCCCAGCGGTAGAAAATGGCTCTGTCTGTGTCTTGTACCCGGCAAAGATATACCTGTCTCCAAGCTTTGTGTTTGCAAGTTGTACAAGCTCCTCAAAGAGGTTCTGTACCTCTATAGAGGCAGACTGCCTGTCGTCAGCATTCATTGTATCGTTTCCCTGGGCAACTGCAAGCTCCTTTGCCCTGATTAAGATATCGCCAACCCCGCTCAGTGTAGAATCAGAGACACCAAGGAACCCAATGGCATGGTCAATGTTCTCTGTGTATTGATCGCTCCTCGATATAAGCTCATCATACTCCAGTATCTTCGAGAGTGAGACAGGATCGTCAGATGGCTTATTTATCTTCTTCCCTGTCGATACTATATTCTGAAGTCTGAAGAGCTCACTCGAATTCCTCTGGAGATTCCTTGTAAGACCGTCAAGCAATAATCTGTCAGTCACCCTCATATATCTCTACCTCTTAATATCCAGAATGGTCTGAAACAGCTCATCTGCCGTAGTGATCAGCCTGGCTGCTGCCTCAAAACCCCTCTGAAATTTTATAAGGTTAACCGCCTCCTCATCCAAAGAGACCCCGGATACCTCTTCCCTCCTCGCATCAAGCTGTTCAGTCACGAACCTCTCGGCTGATAAGGCCCTGCTGTTCTGACTGGATATGGTACCTGCCTCCTCAACTATCCC